>NZ_CAMUDP010000004.1:0-122742 GCF_947087635.1 Anaerococcus tetradius | reverse complement strand
ATTCATTTACATCTGACTTTTGTCTGATGCGTGATTTATTTTTTGTCCTTATCTTCCGATAAGAATCATTGTTATATAAAGAAATTAACTAAGGTTTTTTAGTTGTTTTCGTTTATATCTTATAACTTTGAAAGTTATATAGATCGTTGATATTAATTTGTTAAGGTTCATGTCATTCGCTATCGCGTTGACTATTATATAGTACCACGCCTTTTTTATCCTGTCAAGCTTTTTTTTGATTTTTTTATTTTTTTCATCGTTTAAGCTCAACTTCTGCCGCAATGACAATTAATATAATACATTGTCTTTTTGTTTTTGTCAAATTTTTCTATAAAAAAATCACTGACCCATGTAGATCAGCGATTTTCCTTATTCTTCTTCTGGATTATAGTTAACTATGGCTACCATTTTTCCGTCTTTGTCTTTTATTCTTCTTATTTTTCTATCGAAGTCCAATCTTTTCATCCATATGTTTTTTTCACATCCCAGGCATTTTAGTTTTATGTCAGCACCTAGCCTTTGGATTTGCCATAAGTTTTCTCCACATGGATGTCCTTTTTTTAGGCTTACTATGTCATCTACTTTGTATTTTTTCATTGTTTGCACTCCACTAATGAACTTTTCATATTTCTTTTTTCCATTTCATATTTTATCATTTCTCTTATTTGTCTAGATATTTCCCATTGCATTCCATTTTTTACTTTTGCTGTTATTCTTACTTTGTATGAGAATTCGTTTAGGTCTTTTATTTCAAATATTTCAAATTTTTTCTTGAATGCCTTTTTATATTTTTCTTTTTCTGCTATTTCACTGGATATTTTCTTTACCATTTCTTTTACTTGATCAAGGCTTGTATCGTAAGATACACTAAAGGTCGCCTCAGATATCATTAGACCCCTGTTGAAGTTTTGGACGCTGGTTATTTCCGAGTTTGGAATTATGTGTAAGGAGCCATTGAAGTCCCTTATTTTTGTTATTCTAAAGTCAAGAGCCTCAACTTCTCCCTCTATTCCTGCTACTTTTATCCATTCGCCGACTCTTATTTTATCATCTAAGATTATTAGTATCCCTTTTATGAAGTCAGCAATTATTGTCTGAGTCCCAAGTGCTATAGCTACACCACCAACCCCTGCTGTAGCTATTAGAGTTGATGTGTTGATACCGAATATGTCAAGAACCATAGTTATAGCTATGAATATTATTAATACTCTTATTATGGAGTATAGGACCCTAGAGATTGTGTGTATTTTGTTTGTATTGACTGAAGATTTTTTTACTAGGCTTCCTTCCAGAAACTTATTTATTATTTTTTTTATAAGAGCAAGAATTATGACACTTACTAAAACTACTATAACTAGGGATATGGCTCCATAGAGCAGTTTATGCTTCATTATTTCTCTTACCATTTCTTGCTTTTCTATTTGTTCAATCATTAATTTCCCTTAATATTTCTTCTGCTAGTTTTTTGTGAAAATCCCTAGCCAAATGAATGCCATCAATGTATCTGCCAGAAATCCTCCTTGCATCTATTAGGATAAAATCTTTATTTTTTCTTAGCTTTCCTAATTTTTCTGCTAAGTAGTCGATTTTCATATTAACTTCTTTGTAAAAAATATAACTGGCTTCTTCTTCTATATATGGAGGTATAACTATAATTGTTTTTTCTAGCTTTCTCATATTTAATATACGTTTTAGATTTTGGTAGGCAAATTCTACGCTTATTGCGTTTAGAAAGTCATTCGTACCAGCAAATATTATAAGGGTGTCTTCTTTGTTTACTCCCTTGAATCTTTGGTATCTTTCTAATATTTCTTCAGTTGTCGAGCCATTTACCCCCAAGTTTCTAACAAGAAAGCCCGCCTTCTCAAGAAAGCGGGTATAATTTTTATCTTCTACAAGATAGCCTTGGGTAAATGAATCTCCTAGGCAAATTATTTTCATTGTATTTTCTTTAAGGCAAGACCTGTTCTAGAAGGAATATATATCTTAATTCCATCATAGTCTGTTCCTGCCAACCTTTCTGTTTTATATACTTCCTCGTGGCTAATCCTATCAAATCCTCCAAATCTTGACTCATCCGTATCCATAGCAACTATAAATTCTCCTATGTCATGGATTGGCAAATGGAAGGATTCGTAAGAATTTTCTGGATGGAAGTTAAAGATATAGACCACATCCTTATTTCTGTAAGCTATAATTTTTCTGTCATTGTCAATCCACAACCTGTAGGTTTCAGTGGATAGTTGCTTATTGTTTTTTACAAACTCAATCATAGCTGTATCAAAGTTGTTTAGATATTGGTATTTCAAATCTTTGGAGTCGGCAAGTGACCATTGACGTCTGGCGTAGTGGTAGGAGTAGCCATTTCCTTCTCTCGGAAAATCTATCCATTCAGGATGACCAAATTCATTGCCCATGAAGTTAAGGTAGGCATCTGCTCCCATGGATATAGTAATCCACCTGATCATCTTGTGGAGGGCTACGGCCCTATCTATGATTATGTTATGATCATCTTTTCTCATGTTCCAATACATTTCTTGGTCGGCTAGCCTAAATATAGTAGTCTTTGAACCGACTAGGGCTTGGTCGTGACTTTCGACATAGGAAACTCTTTTTTCCTCTGGCCTATGGGTTGATAGTTCATACCACATTTGTGATAAGTCCCAATCTTCATCACGCTTTAGTAGTGATTTTTCCCAAAAATCTGGCATACCCATTGCTAATCTATAGTCAAAGCCAATTCCTCCATAAGAAATAGGCAAGCACATTCCAGGCATTCCACTCATATCTTCTGCTATGGTTATTACATCACTTTTTATTTCTCTGGCCAATTGGTTGGCAAGTTGCAAGTAATTAATTGCTTCAATGTCTGTATTCATAGAAAAATATTTCTTGTATGAGTCAAAGGCCTCTCCTCTTCCATGGTCCTTGTAAATCATTGATGTTACTCCATCAAATCTAAATCCATCGAAGTGATATTCTTCTAGCCAATATTTGATATTTGAAAGAAGGAAGTGGCAAACTCCAGGCTTTTTATAATCGAAAAGCTTGGAGTCCCAGTCAGGATGATTTCCTTCTTCTCCATCATGGAAGAATTGATAGACTGTTCCATCAAATTCATTAATTCCTTCAGCTGTATTTTTTACCGAATGAGAATGAACTAGGTCCATTATTACATTTAGACCTAATTTATGGGCAGTATTCACCAGAGATTTAAGCTCATCATTTTCTCCATACCAGGAGCTTGGAGCAAAGAAGTTTGCTACTTGATAGCCGAATGAACCATAGTATGGGTGCTCTGCTATCGCCATAAGCTGAATAGTATTGTAGCCGCCTTTTTTTATTCTAGGAAGGACATGTTTTTCAAATTCCTTATATGAGGATACCTTTCCCTCTTCGCCTGCCATACCAATATGAGCTTCATATATAAGCAAGTTGTCTTTTTGAGTCTTAAAGCCATCATCTTCCCAAACAAATTTCTTCCTAGGATTTTGTATTATGGCTGCATAGTCAAGATTCTCATTTCTTTCGACCCTAGTCGCATAAATAGGTATCCTATCTCTTATAGATCCATTTGCATCAACTAGGACCTTAACTCTCGACTTATGGGCAAGAGTTCTAATGCCTTTTATCTCAATTTCCCAATCTTCATCGTTTATCTTCTTCATAGGATGAGAATGTCTATCCCAATTATTAAAATCTCCTATAAGGTAGAGGCCCTCAGCGTGAGGGGCCCATTCCCTATAAATCCAACCTGTTTTTGTTTTGTGAAAGCCGTAGTAATTGTGTGCATTTGCAAAATCGGTTAGCTTTTTACCTTTTCCTAGGAGCTTTTGCCTTTGTCTTTCGAAAGATTCCATCCTCAAATTAATGTCATTTTCATAATCTTTTAGCCAAGGATCAATGTTTAATATTTCCCACTTTGCCATACACCCTCCTAACCTTCTTTTCTTAAATTATTTTCCTAAAATTTTCGCTGTTATTTCTTTTGGTACTTCTTCATATCTTACAAATTCCATAGAGAATGATCCACGAGCTGATGTTTGACTTCTTAGGTCGATTGCATAAGTTAAAACTTCTGCTAGTGGAGCTTCTGCAAGAATAATTTGGCTACCGTCAGATTGAGGTTGCATACCCAAAATTCTTCCACGTCTCTTGTTCATATCTCCCATAACATCGCCCATGTTAGCATCTGGAACCTTTATTTCTAGTTTCATAACTGGTTCTAGTAGGATTGGATCTGCTTCTTCTATACCCTTCTTGAAGGCAATCTTGGCAGCAGTCTTGAAGGCTTGTTCATTTGAGTCTACTGGGTGATAAGAACCATCATATAGGGTTGCCTTAATACCTGTAACCTTATATCCACCAAGTGGGCCTTCTGATAGGGATTCTATAAGTCCTTTTTCTACTGCAGGGAAATAGTTCTTAGGAACTGCTCCACCGAATACTTCTTCTTCAAAGACGAAATCTTCATCAACTGGCTCAAATCTAATAAATACATCACCATATTGGCCTGCACCACCAGATTGTTTTTTATGTTTTCCTTGAACATCTGACTTAGATTTGATTGTTTCCCTATAAGGAATCTTGTATTCAACGACTTGTGTATTTACAGAATAATTATCTTTTAGTTTATCCATCAATACTTCTAGTTGGACATTGCCTAGACCTGAAAGAATTGATTGGCTAGTTTCTTGATTTCTCTCTTGACCAAAGGTTGGATCTTCTTCGGCGAGTTTTTGTAGGGCTTCTGAAATCTTATCCTCATCATTTTTGCTTAGGGCTTGGATTGCGAAGAATAAAACTGGTTTTGGATATTTTATTTTCTTATATTCAATCTTATTTTCCTTTGTAGCTAGTGAATCCCCTGTTGAAGCAGACTCAATCTTAGAAAATGCTCCTATATCTCCTGCAACTAACTTATCGACCTTGATTTGTTCCTTGCCCCTTAGGACGAAGAGGTTCGCTACCTTTTCTTCAACATCCTTTGTTACATTATAAATCTTATCGTCTTTCTTTAAAGTACCGGAAATAATCTTAAAGATTGAAATTTTACCTACAAATGGGTCAGCAATTGTCTTAAATACAACTGCAGAGAATGGTGCATCCTTATTTATTTCGAAAGCTTCATAGCCTTCTTTTACCCTGTAGCCTATATTTGCAGCCTCATCATCTATGGCTGGCATATATTTTGTTATGCAATCGAGTAAAGATGTTAGTCCTATTTGTTTATCACTTGATCCTGCTATAAGTGGAACAACATCTCCTTGAAGGATTGCCTTAGATAGACCCTTCATAAATTCTTCTTCTGAGAACTCTTCTCCCTCAAAGAATTTTTCCATTAGACTATCGTCAGATTCAGCTACAGCTTCTATGACTTGATTGTAAACTTCTTCAACCTCTGCCATTCTTATCTCAGGAATCTCTACTTCTTTCTTTTCGTCATTTTCATAAGAATAAGCTTTTTTATCAATTACATCAATAATTCCTTCAAAATTTTCCCCTTCTCCAAGCATTAGGGTTAGAGGGATGATTTTCTTGCCAAATTCTATGTGGAGGTCTGATACTACCTTGTTGAAGTTAGCATTCTCTTTATCTAATTTATTTACAAAAATTATGGATGGTAGATTAATTTCTTGGGTATATTTCCAGTATTTTTCTGTTCCTACTTCTATTCCATTTTCTCCATCTATTACAAATAGTGCTGATTCTGCAGCTCTTAGGGCCTGCAAAACTTCGCCTTCAAAGTCAAAAAATCCAGGAGAATCTATAAAATTAATCTTAAAATCATTATATTCGATTGGAATAATTGAAGTTTGGAGGGATATTTTTCTCTTTTTTTCTTGTGCTTCATAATCTGAAACAGTTGATCCATCTTCAACTTTTCCCTTCTTATCGATCACACCAGTTTTGAATAGTAATGACTCTGTCAATGATGTCTTACCAGCTTTTGAGTGACCGACCAAAGCTAAATTTCTGATTTTAGATGTGTCATAATTTTTCATATTTACTCCTTTGCGAAAACATTTATTCTTTGCATAATAAAATGTTCTTTTTTGATATTTATACTATAATTATATAGCAAAAAACAAAATTTATCCACTAAATAGAAAATGTTTTCACATAGTCAAGTTAAAAGGTGATGTTGCAGAACAGATTTACCTATTCTGCAACATCACCTTTATTCTTCTTCTATCAAAAATCCAAGTTCCTTTAAAACCACCTCTATTTCCTCGATGACTTCTTTATTTTCTGCAACAACTGTGTGATAATGGATCCCACCAGTTAGTACATCTAAAGGTTTGGATTTTTCTTTACTCATTTTATCTAAGAAAATTTTTACATCTCGTCTAGATGAGCAATTTAGATCTTTTTTTATCTCTCCATAGACTTTATGGTGGACAATTACATCTTTAATTGTTCCGCCTAAATCTACAATTGAATTTAACTCTTTTCTTATATCTCGGTCGCTGTGTTTAACTTTAAAAACTTTTTGAGTTCTTTCCTCATTTAGGTAGTAGCCTCTGTTAGTTGAAATAATATTTTTTCCACCAGCCCTAAGAATAGCTATATCTTGAACTATTACTTGCCTGGTAACATCAAAGTTTTTTGCTAAATTTTCACCTGATATTGGTCTATGGTTTTCATATAAAAATTTAAGTAAATTTTCTCTTCTAGATTTTGAATTATTCATATCTTCCTCAATAAATTTTTAAATTTTTCATTGACAAGTCTAGGACACCTGCATTGTAAGTTATAGAACCAGAAGAAATATAGTCAATGTCTAAATCTCTATAATTTTTAATATTTTCAAGGCTAATATTTCCTGAACACTCAATAATAGCCCTCTTATTAATAATCTTGCAAGCTTTTTTTATATCTTCTATGTCCATGTTGTCTAGCATTATTATATCAGCTTTTGCATCAAGTGCCTCTTTTATTTGATCAAAATTTTCTACTTCAACTTCAATCTTTTTTACAAAAGGATTTGCACTTCTGACTCTTTCAACTGCATTTCTTATTCCACCCGCAGCATCTATGTGATTGTCTTTTATCATAATTCCATCAGACAAGTTATATCTGTGATTATAGGCTCCACCTAAAGTTATCGCATATTTTTCAAAAATTCTCATGTTGGGTGTTGTTTTTCTAGTATCTAAAATTTTCACATGACAACTACCAAGGGCAGTTACCATTTTTTTAGTATAGGTGGCAATTCCACTCATTCTTTGTAAAAAATTTAAGGCAGTCCTTTCAGCCTTTAGTATCGCACTCGCTTTTGCATCTATTGTTCCTATTAAGTCAGATTTATTGACTTCATCTCCATCTGAAAAGTTAAATTCAAAATGTGAATTTGGATCTATTATTTCAAATACTCCTTCAAATACATCAAGACCACCTATAATACCCTTGTCTTTTGCGATTAGATTTATTTGAGCATTTTCATTTTTTAAAATCGAATCAGTTGTAATATCTCCACTGTTCATATCTTCCTTTAGGGCACAGATAATATACTTGTCAATTAGAAATGGATTTAGCTTTTTCATCCTCTCTTATCCTTTCAAAAATAATTTCACTTGCCTTTTCTTTATCAATCTTTTCATCAGTAATTTTAAAATCTATTTCTTTATCTTCAAATTTATTTTCATTTAAATAATCTGCCAATATTCTACCAAAAACCACACACTCAAGAAGTGAATTGCAAGCAAGCCTATTTGAACCATGAATGCCAACATTTCCAGCTTCACCAACTGCAAATAGTCCTTGTAAATTAGTTTTGCCATTTATGTCGCACTCAATACCGCCCATAGTGTAATGTTGACAAGGCACTATAGGAACATTATCATATCTTGCATCTATACCCCTATTTTTTAATTCCTTAAAAATCATAGGAAATCTATTAGGAATCCTATCTTCTCCAAGTGGCTTCATTGATAAATATTCAAAGTCCACTCCTTCTTTTTCCATTTCTTTTAGTATAGCCTTTGCCACAATATCTCTAGGCTTCATTTCATCAGTAAATCTCTCAGATTTATGATTTAAGAGTTGGGCTCCTTCACCCCTTGCAGACTCAGAAATTAAAAATTGCCTTTCAACATCTTCCTCATAAAGAGAAGTAGGGTGGAACTGAATATAAGAAATATCTTTTAACTTGACACCATTTTTTATTGCCATAGCATAACCATCGCCACATATATGAGGGAAATTTGTGCTTTTCTTAAAAATTCCTCCAAGACCACCTGTTGCAAGAACAACATTTGTTGAAACAAAAACATCATCTAAAGATCTTGCTCCATAACACTTACCATTATTTACAATAATATCAATAATTGGCGTATCTTCAAATATATCTATATTAGATCTTGATTTTACTTTTTCATATAGGACATCTAAAATTCCTTTTCCGATTTCATCATCAATATGAAGTCCCCTGGCGATAGAATGACCACCTTCTTGTGCATATTCAAGTTTTCCGTCCTTTTTTGTAAATTCAACACCGAGATCAATTAAAAATTTTATTGCATCTTGTGACTTATCAACCATCATCTCAACAGCTTGCAGGCTATTTTTATAATGACCTGCCTTTAAGGTATCTTCAATAAAAGTTTTTCTATCAGACTCATCCTTTAAAACATTTATGCCCCCTTGGGCAAGATAGGAATTAGAATCTGCTAATTTTTTCTTTGTAACAAGTCCAACCTTATAATTCTTACTTAATTCCAAGGCTGTGCTAACTCCAGCAAGTCCTGAACCAACAATTAAAATATCATATTTTTTCATTTCATGCGCCTAATTTCAACATTCTTTTTAGAGGTATTAAAGCTTTACTACTAATATCTTCACTAACATTCACCTGATTTTTATTATTTTCTATTACGTCTATAAGCTTATCCAAAGTTAATTTTTTCATATCATTACAAATTGGTTCTTTTCTTAACCTTCTATAATTTGTGTTGGGAAATCTTTTCTTTAATTCTGTGAAAATTCCTTCCTCTGTGACAACTAAAACATCATCATATTTGCCACTTTCATTAATAATAGCTTTAGTAGAGCCAATAAAATCGGCTAAGTCCAAAACTTCCTTTCTACATTCAGGATGGGCAAAAATTTTCACCCTACCCTTATAAGCCTTAATATCACTGGCATCAATTTCATCATGAACGGGGCAATAGCCGTCATTTAAAATGATGTTTTTATCTGGCAAAGATTTTTTTACATAATCACCAAGATTTTTATCCGGAATAAAAAATATATTTTTTTCCTTTAACTTATTTACAATTTTTGCAGCATTCGAAGATGTAACACAAATATCTGAATAAGCCTTAATTTCAGCAGTAGAATTTATGTAAGTTACAACTGCCAAATCATCATATTTTTCTCTAACTTCTTTAATTTTTTGAACACTAACCATGTGCGCCATAGGGCAATCAGCATCAATATCAGGCATCAATACATTTTTACTTGGATTTAGAATTTTCACACTTTCTCCCATAAAGTAAACACCAGCCATAACTATTGTCTTTTCTTTAAGCTCAGTTGCTTTTTGAGCAAGAAAAAAAGAATCCCCAATATAATCAGCCACAGCTTGTATATCCTCATTGACATAATAGTGGGCGAGAATGACAGCGTCTTTTTCAGCCTTCAAGCTATTTAGTAATTGCACCTTATCATTAAGCTTTAAATCCTTTAAATTTTTCAATTTCAGTCTATCTCCTAATAAAATTTGATTAGAATTATATTATACAGAAGAATATATGATATGACAAGTCAAGTGTATATACACTTGGTGTTTGTATTAAATTTTCCTAATAAAAAAATTTGTAAAATATATAGAAATCTAGATATTAAATTAAATAGGAAAAACTTTAAAACCCTCCCAAGATTAGCCATAAGTTTATGGAATAAATATATTGAGGTTCAATAACAATTATAATTTTGCTTTAATTATTCAGATTTTAAATTTTATTATGTTTATAATTATATTATAAGGATATATAATAATAGCTTAAGTCAAATCCATAATATTGTGTAAAATTTTCTAGTACAATATTTACTATTTCTTTCTAATATATAATTTAGAAGATCTTATCCAATCCTCATTGGTATCAATTGGGATTGGTCTCCCATAGCCGACAGGCTAGTTATTAATCGAATAGCTGAATCTTCATTAGGAAATATTCTAATTACTTTTTCGCGTCTTCTAACTTCTTCGTTTAGTCTTTCTAAGCAATTTGTTGACCTAAGTCTACTATGAATTACGATAGTTGCTAAATACGCAAAGGCATCTTCAAATCCTTCATCTAAGGTGTTTAGAGAGTTTTGATATTTATTTTCGCTTTCGTATTTTAAGATGATCTCATCTTTCATTTTTCTTGCCAAGTTTATGTCTTGGATTTTAAATAGTGCTTTGATGTCAGTTCTAAATTCTTCAGTGTTTTTCTTTGGTGCTTTTGATAGGATATTTATTAAGAAATGAACCTGACATCTTTGCCATATTACATTTACAAATGTTTCCTTAATTGCTTTTATTAGTCCTTTGTGGGCATCTGATATTATCATTTTAAGTCCAGATAAGCCTCTAGCTTTTAAATACTCAAAGAAGTTTGACCATGAGTATTCACTTTCGCTAGAACTTAAATCTAAGCATATGATTTCTCTATTTCCTTTTTACACAATTGTACTGACTCTATCACTTCTGCTGACTTCTCACTATTCTTTGCTAGCTACGCTCTGTAGAGATTTTCACCCCAGCATTAGAACATGCCCGTAATACAGTTAAAAGCCCCCATGAAGGGGGCTTTTAGTGTTTTTTGATAGCTTCTTTTAGATAATCTAAAACCGTCTTAGACTTTCTAAGTTTATCACTTGCTATATATTTGCTTATGGCTTTAAGGGTTTTCTTGTTATCTCTGCTTGCGAAAATGAAGTCGCCATTGTTTTTGGTGTGAATTGCAAATCTATTAATTCTTTTACCAAAGATAACTAGGGCAGTTATTAGTTTAATCTCTGTCCAAGGTATTTGAATGAAGTCATTCTTATTTCTATTGTTATAATATTCGAAGGCCTTATCTCCTACCATTATCTTTCCATTTGATGTAAAAGCGTTGAGATTTGTCGCATCAATAGCAAGATCCACCCTAGTATTTTGTGATTTTATCATTACATTATGCCAAAGAATCTAGCGACAATTCCTATTGCAAATAATACAAGAATTATTGTAATTGGAGAAACGTCTTTCTTTAGAAGTTTACAGATTCCAAGGGTTAGTAATAGTGGAACGAGTCCTGGGATTAGGCTATTAAGGTTATCTTGAAGGGTTGTAACCTTAACTGGATCTAGGGCTGTAGCTCCAATAGAGTTATATTGGCTTAGGGCTTGTTTTATTCCTTCTGCTCCAGCAGGAAGATTTGCCCAGTCTATATAAGAGCCTGTTTGTTGGGTAATTTCTGATACCTTTACTGTAAAGTTAATTGATACCCATCTTTGTACTAGGGCTCCAACTATAAACATACCAAGGATTGATGCCATCAAGGTGATTTTACCTAAGAGTCCTCCTGAAAGGTCTTTTGTAATTTCGCTACCTGCCTTGTAGCCCATCTCTTGAGTCTTCCATTCAAAGAAATATCTAATTAAGTTCCATGCTACAAAGAAAATTATTGGTCCTAAGATATTGCCGGATAGGGCAAGAGAAGCTCCTAGAGCACCTAAAATTGGTCTTAGGGTAAACCAGAATACTGGATCTCCTACACCTGCAAGTGGTCCCATCATTCCTACTTTGACACCATTAATTGCAGCATCATCTATTGGAGTTCCATTCGCCCTTTCTTCTTCCATAGCAAGGGTAACTCCCATTACTGGACTTGATACATATGGGTGGGTGTTATAAAACTCCAAGTGTCTTTTTAGCGCTTGTTTTTGATCTTCCTTATCCTTATAAAGAGCCTTGATAGCTGGAATTATAGAGAAGGCCCAACCACCATTTTGCATTCTTTCGTAGTTCCAAGTTCCTTGGAGAAATTGGTGACGATTGCAAACTTTCCTACGAACAGATTCTGTAAGGACAATTCTTTCTTGATTTGTTTTAGTATTTTCAGTCATAATTGCTCCTTTTAATAATCATTAATTATATCGCCAAGTGGGTCGCCAGAGCCTGAACCTCCACCTTGATTAGATATTGCCAAGTTTTTGAGTGTCATATAGATTATAGCTAACACCACACCTATAACACCAAGACCTATTAGGGTTATTTGTTTAATAGCAGCAAATACAAAACCTAGAGCAAAGAATGGCCATGTTTCTTTTGTACTCATCATGTTTAATACCATAGCATAACCTACGGCCGCAACCATTCCACCACCTACAGCCATACCACCTTTTAGCCATTCTGGCATCATGTTTAGGGCATCAGTTACTACTTTTGGTGGGATGAAGCAAAGAACTAGGGCAGGAATAGCAATTCTTAGTCCTTGCATAACAATTCCCATCCATGATAGGACTTCTATTTTCCCAAAATCAGCATTTTCTGCCGCAGCATCCATACCATGAACCATTGGTATAGCAAGAGTCCTTGCAATCATTGTAAGAAATAACCCTGCTACAGAAAGTGGGATTGCAAGAGTTATTGATGTGTTTATTGCTGTCTCTACATTTTGGCTACCACCTTCTAGGGCAAGAGCCATGATTATAGCACTCGCTACAGAAGCTAAAGCAGCATCTGGAGCAACTGCCGCACCAACATTTGCCCAACCTAGGGCTATAAGTTGTAAAGAACCGCCCAAGATAACTCCTTCTTTTAGGTGACCTGTTACAAGTCCTATTAGGGTACAAGCAACAAGTGGTTGGTGGAATTGGAATTGGTCCAAAATCCCCTCACAACCTGCAAGAAAAGCTACAAGGACAATTAAAATTATATTAAGTATATTCATAATTTCTCCTATTAATTCATATTAAGTTCGCTTTTTGCTTTCTTCATTAAGTTGTCAAAGTTTTCGCTCTTATCTGCTGGAACTTTTCTAACATCAATCTTGATTCCGTATGATAAAATTTTATCAAAACACTCAACATCTTCTTTATTCATTGAAACCGCATTGGTAAGGTTGATGTCGCCTTTTTTGTAGGCCATAGATCCTAGGTTAACCTTTTCTAGTTTGCCACCTATTTCTAGGAATTGCAAAACATCTTGTGGTTTTTCAAACAAGAGCATAACACGAGTTGCCCCGAAACGAGGGTCATCTACAATTTCTTTCATCTTCCAAATTGGAACTACGTGAGCCTTAACTCCTGGAGGAGCTGCCTCCATTACCATGTTCTTTCTTAACTCATCCTTACTTACATTATCGCTTACTACTATGATTCTGTCCGGGTTAATGGACTTTGTCCAGCTAGTAGCAACTTGACCATGAAGAAGTCTTGTGTCTATCCTTGCAAGGCCAATGTCAATTTTGCCATCGCCAAGGACTGTTCCTTCAGGGATTGCTCCTTTTGGACTAGAAGTATCCTTAACTTCTTCTTTCTTCTCTTCAACCGGATTTAGCTCTTCCGGTTTGATTCTTACGCCTTCCTTGGCAGATCCTACTATAGCCTTTGCTACATCGTGGCTTTTGTCCGCTGTAAATCTTTCGCTTAAAGCTTCGATAACCATAGGAAGGTTCATTCCTGCAACTATTGCCCATTTTTCTTCATTACCCTCAAATAAATTTGAGCTTTGGTTAAATGGAGTACCACCCCATAGGTCAACCAAAAAGAGGATTTCTTCAGAATCTACTGCTTTTATAGCATCTTTGAGCTTTTGTCTGAACTCATCTGGCCCCATTGAAGCTAATAGGCAAACTGACTCGAATTTTTCTTGCTCGCCAAAAATCATTTGGGCAGATTCTTTGATACCATCTGCAAATCTACCGTGGCTTGCGAGTATTATTCCTAGCATACGAACTCCTTTCTTTAATTAGTTTTAATATATTCATAATATACCCACCTTCCAACATCCTAAGCCTTAAAAGATAATTTTTATTAATAATTTGGAAAAATACGCCCAGCATTTCTTCTAACCCCATCTAAAATCCATGCTCTAAGTAGCTTCAGGAAATATTTATCGATTTCCTTGTATCACTTTAACTATAGGCTTATCATATTTCCTAAATTTATAAATAATCTATCCAAGGCTCATTTAAGTTTACTTGTTCATAATCTAAAAATATTAATATATATAAGTCCTAGACGTCTATTAGCTTGGGCTTACTATCATTTCTAACTCAATGACAAGTCAGTAGATTTTTTTTTCAATTAATAGGGCTAAAAACTTATCTAACAGTTTTTTCTGCCCTCCAAGCCCAAGTTTCATAAGTCTCTTTCAAAGATTAGCCTTAGTAAACTTACCTTTATATAATAACATAATTTCACATCTTGGCAATAGTTAAAAACTTATCAATTTCTTAATATAATTTCTTTAATCTATAAGCTTATTTTAAGTAGTATAATATTACAAATGGAGGAAGTATGACTTACGATTTATTAAAAAAAGAAACTTTTGACAAATTAGGCCTTGAGGTTTTCTATTATGAGCATAAAAAAACTAAGGCCAAGATTATATATGTTAAGACAGATGATGAGAATAAAACTTTTGCTATAGGCTTTAAGACACCGCCCACAGATTCTAAGGGCAAGGCTCATATTATGGAGCATTCTGTTCTTAATGGTTCCAAAAAATATAGGACCAAGGATCCCTTTATGGATATGGCCTCCTCTAGCCTTCAGACCTTCCTAAATGCCATGACCTATCCTGATAAGACTGTTTATCCAGTATCTAGTGAAAACGATAAGGACTTTAGAAACCTAGTAGATGTCTATTTGGATGCCGTTTTTAATCCCTTGGTTTTGGAGAAGAAGGAAATTTTAGACCAAGAAGGTTGGCACTATGAAATGGAAGATGGAAAGATTAAAGGAATTTCTGGAGTTGTTTATAACGAAATGAAGGGGGCACTTTCTGATCCAGAAAGTCTAATCTATAATGACATCAACTCCCTCTTATATAAGGATAGTCCTTACGAACACGAGTCTGGTGGCAATCCTGACTTTATCGGAGATTTATCCTATGATGAATTTATAGACTTTTACAAAGACCATTATCATCCATCAAACTCCCATATTTACTTTTATGGAAATATGGAAATTGAACCACTCCTAAAAAGTTTAGACGAAGATTATCTAAGCAAATACGACTATAGAGAGATTGATACTTCCATAGAAGTAAAGGAAAATTATTATCCAAAGCTAGTAGAAGGCAAATACCCAACTAATAAGTTTAAAGAAAATGAAGATTACTTATCCTACGCCTTTCTTGCAAGCTCTGCCCTAGATAGCAAAGAATACCTAACTCTTTCAATCTTAGTTAACACCATCTTTAATATGGATTCGTCTAAGATTAGAAATGAAATCATAGAAAGGCTCAATCCAGAATATTTCTATGCAAGGCCAGGCTATGGTAATAGGTCTTCTGTCCTTATCCAAGCTCAAAAGGCTGATGGAAGTAAGATAGATGAATTTGTAGAAATTATAGAAAGAGGCTTAGCTGAAGCAAGCAAAAATATTTCCATAGATAGCCTAAAGTCCGCTTTTTCTATATTTGATTTTGCCCAAAGGGAAAATCTAAATGATGTAAATCGTGGTCTAAATTATTATTTGATGACAAATTTCGATGGAGATCCTTTTTCTGTCTTTAGGATAGTGGATGTTTTAGATGAGTTAAAAGCTCTTATAGGAACTAGCTACTATGAGGATTTTATCAAAAAATATTTCATCAACAATAAGACCCGCCTAATCCACCGTGCAAGACCTGATGAAAATTATTGGCAAGAAAAAAATCAAAGCTTTAAAGATAAGATAGACAAACTAAATGCCACAATGGATGAAAAATCTTTGGCTATAATAGAAAATGACCTAAAAAGGCTCAATAATTATCAAAATAGGGAGAACACTCCAGAAGAAAAGGCGACTATACCAAGGCTTGACCTAAAGGATGTACCTACTAAGCTAAAGGAAATTCCAAGAGAAGTCCATGAGGATAAGTTCAAGATAATCTATCACGATTTAGAAACAAGTGGCCTTATCTATGCAAATCTATATTTTAATGTAAACCATCTAAGCCTAGAAGAATTGCAATATCTCCAACTAATCAATGAGTTTATGGGATCTATCGACACTAAAAATATTTCCTACAAGGAGATTGACGATGTCATCTGGCAATATTTGACAGGACTTAACTTTAGCCTAACAAATATTAGAATTAAGAAAGATGAAATCGAAAGTTACCTAAAGGCTTCCCTAAAGACCACTAGAGAAAATATTGATAAGGCCCTTGACATCATCAAGGACTTTCTATCAAATTCTATCTTTGATGACCAAAAGAGATTAATTGAACTATTGCGAATTAGAAAATCAGTTTTCGAGTCTAATATGTATGACTCAGGACACCTCATAGCTATTAATAGAAATAATTCTCATATTGATAAGCTTTCTTATATAAAGGAGGCGATTTCTGGAGTTTCATATTATCTTTTTGTTAAGAAAATAATAAAAGAAGCAGGTGAGGACTTCCCTAGCTTTAAGGATAAACTTTCTAAAGTTTATGGAAAAATCTTATCTAAAAATCTCCTAGTAAATCTTACAGGAGCTAAGGCTGACCTAGACTTCTTTAGAAACTCAATAGAAACTAAGCTAGGCTTTTTGGATAAGACCTATGAGAAAAAAGAAATTAACTTCGAGAAAAAAGCTATCAAGGAAGCCCTAGCCTCTGATGCTAATGTAAATTACGTTTCAAAATCAGCAGACCTTAAAGCCTTCGGAGCTAAATATGATGGTAGATTCTCTCTAGCAAGTGCTATAATATCAAACCCTTACCTCTATGAACTAATAAGGGCTAAGGGAGGAGCCTATGGGGCAGGCATGCTAGTAGATAGGTCTGGACTTTTTTCTAGTTATTCTTATAGGGACCCAAATATTAGAGAGAGCCTTGATAATTACGATAAAATTTCTACTATAGCAAGAGAGCTTGTAATGGATAAAAGGGATTTCGAGAACCAACAAATCTCTGCTATGGGGACAATCCTTAGACCAAAATCTCCTTCTCAAAAGGCCGACATGGATTTTCTAGCCTACATGAAAGGAAATCCTAAGAGCGAAGAAGAAATCCTCGCTGAGATTAAAAATGCTAAAATTTCTGATATTAGAAGTTTTGCTGATATCTTTGAAAAGGCCCTAGCCCTTAATAATATTTGTGTTTTTGGTAACAGAGGAAAGATAAGGGAAAACTCTGACCTCTTCGATAAGATAATAGACCTTGCTGATTAAGATAATTAATCAAAAATGAATTATATTTAAATATCTTTTATAATAAATTGATTTGTAGTATGATATAATTAAGAAAACAAAAGGAAGAATTATGTCAGATAAAAATAATAAAAATAAAAAAAACATCTCCGATTTTGTGGAAGATATCGAAAACTTCTCTTTTGACGATATCCCCTTTGCAGAAATTGGCGAAAGAATAAAAAATTCAATTAACGGAGCTTTAAGGGGCTTTTCTAATTCAGCCAAGAAGAGTCTTCCACCTACTAGAAATCCAAGGGTCTGTGCCCAAAAGCCACCACAAAAAGATTCGGGAGTCTTTGCAGGTATAGTTTCTTTTATAGGAGGCCTTACCGCTCTTTCAGCCTTTCCTATGTTACTCGATGGGGAAGTTATTGCAGCTTTCCTATCCTTCTTTTTTGGTATAGCCTTTGCAGGAGTTTTTTGGAAAATATCAGCTAGACTTAAAAGACTATCTAATAATTACCTAAGATATCTTAGGGAACTTGGGGATAATACAGTAATTTCCATCAAAGACCTGGCAAGTGCTGTCGCCCAAAGCGAAGAAGAAACCACCAAGGACCTCCTCTACATGATGAAGAAAAATTATTTCATGCAAGCAAGGATTGTCGAAAATGGAAAAATTTTTATCCTAGATATACCAACCTTCAAACTCTACAAGGAAAAACTTGAACAAATTCCTTCTTATAGGCAAAATCTAAGTGATGATAGCATGTTAGAGGCTAGTGATATGTCGGTTGAAGATTTAAATAGCGAAAGAGCCAAGGAGATTATTGCTGAATCCATAAAATCTTTGGATAGGCTTAATGATGAAAAAGAAAAAATCGAAAACTTAGCTTTTAGGGAGAATTTGGGAAAGCTTATTGATAATTCAACTGCTATCCTAAGGATAATCGAGAAGTATCCAGAAAAAGCAACAGGCCTTAGCAAATTTTCAAATTATTACTTGCCTACCAGCTTAAAGCTTGTTGCTTCCTACAAGGATTTCGAACTAGTAAATAGTAGCGACCCTAGGATATTAAAGTCCATGGGAGAAATAGAAGGCTCTATAAAAACTATAGGAGAGGCCTTTGACAAGATGAAAATAGACCTCCTTGATGATAGGGCCATGGACATAAAGACTGAAATCGACACAATTAACCTCTTGTTAAAACAAGAAGGACTCGCAGATGATGATTGGAGTAGAAAATGAGCGATATTAAATTAACCCTTGATGGGGCAAATGAAGATGACAAATTAGAAGAAGTCGGAAAAGAAATAGACCTAGTAGAAAATAAAATAACTTTTTCTCCTGAAGAAGACAAGATGATAGAAGATTTTTCCCAAAAAATCGACCTTGAAGATACTAATATTATCCTCCAATATGGATCTGGAGCCCAAAAGAAGATTTCAAACTTCTCAGAAAAAACTCTCGATACCGTAAGAAACAAGGACCTCGGAGAAATCGGTGGCCTTCTAGATAAATTGGTTGTGGATATAAAAAGTATGGATGCCGAAGAAAGCTCTGGTCCACTCGGCTTTTTCAAAAAGCAAATAAATAAACTCGATGCCCTAAAGTCTAAGTACCAATCTGCAGAAAAAAATATTTCTGATATTTCCAAGATCTTAGAAAACCATCAGATAACCTTGATGAAGGACATTTCCATGCTTGATCAAATGTATGATCTTAACGAAGAATATTACAAGGAAATTTCCATGTATATAGAAGCTGGCAATAGGAAACTTATGAAAACTTACAAGGAGGATATACCAGCCCTTGAAAGTAAGGCAAGAACATCAAATCTTCCCCTTGATGCCCAAAAGGTTAATGACTTAAAATCCCAAGCCAATCGCTTCGAGAAAAAACTCCACGACCTAGACCTAACTAGAATGGTATCAATTCAGATGGCCCCACAAATAAGGATGGTTCAATCATCAAATTCCATCATGGCAGAGAAGATTCAAACTACAATCGTAAATACCATACCTCTTTGGAAAAACCAAATGGTTTTAGCCTTGGGTATGAACCACACCGAACAAGCTATCAAGACCCAACAGAGGGTAACTGACCTTACTAATAATCTTCTAAGAAAAAACGCCGATATCCTAAAGCAAAATACCATAGAAACTGCCAAGGCTACCGAGCGTGGTATAATCGACCTTGATACAATAAAGCACACCAATGAAGCCTTAATTTCAACTATAGAAGAAGTGAGAAATATTCAAATAGAGGGTAAAAAGAATAGAGAACTTGCCAAGGCTGAGCTTAAAAACCTTGAAGAAGAACTAAAGAAAAGGCTAAGCATAGGAAACTAGGGTATAATGTATTTGATAATCTTTATCAATACTAGGGACTGTTTTAATTAGCCTATACTCGCAAATTATAAAAGTTTACTTAGGACTTGATAGAGTAGAAGAAGAATTAAAGGAGAAATAATGACAGATAAATTAGAATTTAAGTTCGACTGCCAAATGCTTATAGCAGGCGAAGATTTGGACGAAGATGAAATATTTGACTATATAACAGAACACCTAGAAGGCGATAGCCTCCTTGCTGTAGGAGATGAAGACTTAATCAAAATCCACTTTCACTCCAACAAACCTTGGGAAGTCCTAGAGTATGCAGCAAGCCTAGGAGAAATTCACGATATAGTAATAGAGAATATGCAAAGACAAGCTGAAGGCCTCCAAGGCTAGAAATCAAAAAGACTATCAGGTACAGAGATTGCTTGATAGTCTTTTTTTTTGGGGATAACCCCAAGCCTTATTTACTTTATTTCACAATTTTAATCCAAGAGCTCTTTTAGTCTACCTATAACTTTGTAGTCGACTTTTTTCAATTCTTCGATATTTTTTGCCCCTACTAGGCACATAATAATTTTTATCTTGTAATTTAAATCCCTTAGGAAGTCTTCGCAAGCCTCATAGCCTCCATGGAGGAGATATCTTAGGACTTCCCCGCTCATAGCTGCCATATCAGCACCTATTATTATGGATTTTACGATATCCATGGCGTTTCTCAAACCGCCTGAGGCGATTATAAATACATTTTTTGATACGCTTCTTACATCTATAATTGATTTTGCTGTAGGGATGCCCCAGTCGTAAATTTCTGAGAAGTCTGTTTCTACATCTCTTAAATCTTCAATCTCTATGAAGTTGGTTCCGCCTTTGCCTGCTACATCAATGTATTTTACACCCATAGTCATAAGCTTTTGGGCAACTTTTTTGGAAATTCCAGAGCCTGTTTCCTTTACTATTATAGGCAAATCAAAATTTTCTACTAGATTTTTGATATTTTCATCAAGCTTTCTAAAGTCCCTATCCCCTTCTGGCATTACCAGCTCTTGGGCTATATTTAGGTGAACCTGCATGGCATTTGCCTTGATTAAATCTCTTGCAAAAATAAAATCCTCTAGACTTCTTTCACTTCCCAAATTACCAATTTTGATTAATTCTTTATCCTTCATTAGGGTGAAAGCATCTCGACTTTCTTCATCGTCTATGGCTATAGCTTCGCTTCCTACAGCCATAGGGATTCCTACGCTCTCGCAAATTGATGATAGGTCTTCGTTAATATCGCAACCTGCCTCACCACCTCCGGTCATGGCGTTAACCATAAGAGGCATGGTGATTTTTTTGCCTAAAAATTCTATGGATGTATCAATTTCATCCAAGCTCAAATTTCCCAAGGCATTGTGCTCTATATAAATATCGTCTAGCAGGCTATTGGTTAAACTTTCACTCTTTAAATAATTTTCTATATGTTCGTCTTTCCTTAATCTTCTTTCTTCCATTTCTCCACCTACTATTCGTCTATATCGCTCGTGTCAGCTTTTTCAACTGTGTTTTCTTGAGGAGCTTCTGGGGCTGGCTCGCTAGGCTTACTATCCTCTTGAGGCTCTTGTTTGCTTGTATCTTCTGTATTTTCATAACTTGGCTCATAATATTGATGCTCTTGCTCTGGCTCGTAATAATAATATGTTTCATTGTTTGGGTTACTATTATAGCTTGGAGGGTTAGCTGGTGCTTGATTTTCTACTGGAGGGTTAGGTTTAAGACTTCCAGTATTTTCTTCATGTTCTTTTTCAAAGCCCGCCTTAGACTTATCCCAGTTTTTAAGTTTGAAATCCTTGAAGTGCCTATCCACAAGCTCTAAGGTTTTTTCAAAATCAGGTATATAGTAGCTTGTCGCATATATAGTTTGCTCATGACCAGGAACCATATAGGTGCTTACCTTATCTGATGAGAAAACTTTCACATTATTAGCCAAATCCATCATGATTGGCATAGGTAGGTTGGTCTTAACATATTTCAAATAGTTAGTTATAAAAGTCATAAGATTAATCTTTTTAGACTTATCAACAATTTGATTGACCATAGCCTTCACAAAACCTTGTTGGGCCTTGACCCTTCCTATATCACCATTTACATAGATTTTTCTCGTTCTAAGATACCAAAGGGCATGCTGACCATCGAAATGGTTCATTCCTTCTCTAATTTTTAGTCTTCCTACATCTATTGAAACGCCTTCCGGCACATCAAAGTCTACACCTCCCAAGGCATCTATTATATTTTCGACAGCCTTGTAATTGACTTGTACATAATAATCTATATCGAGACCCAAGAAGTTCCTTAGAGTTTGCATAGTTAGCTCAATTCCTCCAAAGGCATGGGCATGGTTTACCTTATCAAATTCTTCTCTTATTTTAACCCTAGAGTCCCTAGGAATTGATAGAATGTCGATTTTGCCCGTTTCAGTATTTGCTTTCATAAGCATAATAGTATCAGTTCTGGTAAAATCGTCATTATTATCGCTATCTGAATTTTTATCTACTCCAACAAGTAATATCAGATGCTCATGTTCATTAGTAGAAACGGCATTATCATCGAAAGAATAACCTTCGCCAAAGGTCTTCTTTAGCTCTCTTGCTTGAAGCTTATCAAGAATTGCACTTGATCCAAAATATGCTAGAACAGCAACCATAACTACTGCCAAAATTCTTTTTAGTTTCATCTTATTTCCTTATCTAAATTTCAATAGTCCTTATCTATACTATTATATGCTAAATAACATCTCCTACAAGATACTTAGCTTTAGATTTGCACGAAAAAAAAGGAGGCAATGCCCCCTTATTAATCACTTAGAATTTTCTAATATCTTCCCTTAAACTTCAAGGCTTCTGCCATAGATTTGATAGCTACCATGAAAGAAGCTTGTCTGAGGTCGACATCTTTTTCTTCTGCCATATCGAAAATTCTTTTGAAAACTCTTAGCATATCTTCTTCTTCTTTATCTTTAACTTGATCGTAAGAGAAATAATAGCCTAATTGATTTTGTATCCATTCATAGTGACTTACCAAGACTCCGCCAGAGTTTGCCATTATATCAGGAATAATAGTTACTCCCTTAGCCTCTAAGAAATCTGATGCAAGAGGAGTTGTTGGGCCATTTGCCCCCTCAGAAATAACTTCTGCCTTAATACTCTTAGCTATATCTTCTGTGATAACATTTTCTAGGGCACAAGGTAGGAGAATGTCAGTATCTAGACCAAAAAATTCTTCGTTAGAAATCTTCTTAGTTCCTTCTGCCTCAAAATCTAGGACAGACTTACCAGCTTCCTTTAGTTCTAGTAGGGCTTCTGGATCAAAACCATTTTTGTTAACTATAGCAGAAGAACCTGATGGAGCATTTTTATCGCTAGCATTTACAGCAATTAGCTTTGCCCCAAATTCCTTTAGATACTTGCAGGTAAAATATCCTACATTACCAAAGCCTTGGCAGATAAAAGTTTTTCCTTCCAAGCTTTCATTTTTTCTTTGATAGTAATATTTTACAGAAAGAGCAACACCAAAACCTGTAGCTTGATCTCTAGCAAAAGATCCGCCTAGGGCAAGTGGCTTACCTGTAAAGGTAGCTATATCTTGCTTACCTTCATTTAGGCTTATATACTCATCAATAAAATATCCCATTATCTTTGCATTAGTATTTACATCTGGAGCTGGAACATCTTGTCTAGAACCTAAATAATTATTTATGCTTCTAACATAGGCTCTGGATAAAAGCTCTAGTTCTCTTTCGGAAAGTTCTTTTGGATTAACGCAAATGCCACCCTTGCCTCCACCTAGAGGAAGACCTAGGAGGGCTACCTTGATGCTCATCATCATAGAAAGAGCTTCAACTTCTTCTCTTGTAACCTTATCATCAAATCTAACTCCACCCTTGGATGGGCCTAGGGCTGAAGAATGTGCTGACCTATAGCCTTTAAATACCTTAGTGTAGCCCTTATCCATCTTTACAGGAATAGCTACTTCTAAGATTCTTTCAGGCTCTTTTAGTATCTCATAAACACTAGGATCTAGATTAAGTTTGTCACAAGCATCCTTGTATCTTAATCTGGTTGCTTCTAATATATCCAATTTTTCACTCATCATTAGCTCCTTATATTGTTTTATATTAATAATAATACATACATATTTATAGATAGTCAATTTTAAAAATAAAAAAACTTTCCGAAATTTTTCAGAAAGTTTTCATCAATTTTTAGCCCCCATTAGCTGTTGGATAGTTGTTATCGAATCCCTATAAGATTTGGATAAAATATCTGGTGCTGTTGGGTTTTCTTCATTAATTTTTCCTGCTGGATCATAACCGAGAGTATTGGTATAAGTAAATACTAGACCAGAATTTGGCATAACAGAATTTATTACTCCTAGGGTTATTCCATCTCCACCAGTATTTTGTCCGATAAGGGTTGCTGTGTTAGAATATTTCACAAAGTTTGCAAAGCCTTCTGCTGCAGAAAATACTTCTCCATCCACCAAAAGATACATAGAGCCTGGATAGCCATAATCCTTATCCGATGTATCTGGATTAATGGTTAAGACTTCCTTCATATAAAAGTCAAAACGCTTGAGATCATCAGCATGGTCAAGTTTTATTGCTGAGATATCGACATTAGAAAGTCTTTCTACATTTAAACTGTTATCAGCAAAGATAAGTTTAGACTCGTCAGATTCCTTGAAGAATAAATTGTTAGTAACTGTTTTTGGCCCAGTTATTAGCTTAGGTAGGAGGAAGTTTTGCCAATATTCCATATTTCCTCCGGTATTTCCTCTTATATCAATAGCTAGGGCCTTGTATAGGTGTTTGTTTTGGAGAAATTCCTTTAAGACTTTGAGGTCTTGGCTATATTTATCGCTAGATGCCATAGACTTTACTTTTAGTAGGGCTATACCATCAGCCGCTTCTTCAAATTCTAGATTGTTATCAGAAATATTGTCAAAAATAGCCGATCTTCTATCAAGATCAAGCTTTGCCTCAGTATCGCTTTGGACTCCATCTATCCCATACCTATTTCTAACTACCTGCCTATTTAGGTTTAAAAATTCGTAATAAATTGATGGAGACTTCCAATTTTTAGAAAAATACTTCATGGTCTTTAGGACATAGTCCCTATCTGCAATCCTAGTGTGATTATTTTTTAGGTCTAGCATGACCTCTTCCATGGTTTTTCTAAATTCTTCGTCATTTTTGCATGCTTCTACCATTCCCTTATACTTATCATAATTGTTTAGAAAGTCCATCTTGTGCTTTCTCTTTAGGACACCAAAAAAAGGATAATTATTTTTGATTTGATCAAAGAAATAGTTAAAGTCCTCCACTCTTTGCTCTTTAGTAAGCTCTTTTGGTCTTTGGACCTTGGGAAGCTGAAGCTTTAGGGGATGGCTTAAACCCTTATACCATTTAAGGTAATCATCTACTGAAAAATCCGTAATCTTATCTGGGTAAAATGAACCGTCAGAAAGGACAAGTCCCTCCTTGTCATATTCCCTCATGGCTTTTTTCATTTTCATTGATTCAAATCTTCTTTCTACACAAGAAGTCAGAAAAAGGAGGATGATTAATAAAAAGCCAATCCTTAGTTTTTTATTCATCTATAAGTCCTCCATTTAAAACCAAATCTCTCTTGTAGAGATCATAGAGAAGGGCAATATTACCCAAAGGATTAACTAGAGAATAAATTATTATAAAAAGGATTATAAAGGATAATTTATTTAACTCAACTCTTCTGATAGAGGCCTGGCTATAGTTGATGTTTTTGAGATTTAGGAGGGAATAAATCATAGCAAAGACTCCAAATACAATCTCAAATATCTCCCTAAAATATATACCAAAGGCTAAAACTCCCAAACCCGACAAAAACCATAACAAGGAGCTTAGTTTAACTAAGCTATTATATTTTCTTATTACATTTCTTTCTTTGTTTTTTCTCTTGCGCATATCATAATTCCAGATTCGGATAGACTTTCATGAAATTATCGTCCACATCTCCGTTTTTATAGTTAAGATAACCTGCCATGGCTATCATAGCCGCATTGTCTGTACAAAGTATGGTTGAAGGGTGGTAGAATTTGATATTTTCCTTCTCACATTCTTCTGTCAACCTCCCCTTCAATCTAGAGTTTGCTGCAACTCCTCCGCTTACTGCTAGTGTTTTCATCCCAGTTTCTTTTAATAAAGCCATGGACTTATCTACCAAAACATCGACAACTGCTTCTTGAAAGCTTGCTGCAAGATCAGCTTTATTAAACTCCAAGCCTTTTTGTTCCATATTATTAGCATAATTAAGGACAGCTGTCTTTAGCCCAGAAAAAGAAAAATCATAGGACCCCTTCTTTAGCATAACCCTAGGAAAGTCGATGGCTTCCTTATTTCCATCCTTGGCAAGCTTGTCGATTTTTGGTCCTCCAGGATAGCCTAGACCAATCTTTCTTGCCACCTTATCAAAAGATTCTCCAGCCGCATCATCTAAAGTCCTACCCACAACTTCATAATCAGTATAGGAGTTTACCTTACACAAATAAGTATGACCACCTGATACAACTAGACTTATAAAAGGAGGCTTCAAATCTTTATTTGATAGATAATTAGCACATATATGACCCTGCATATGATTTGCACCGATTAGGGGGGCGCCTGTAGCTAGAGAAAGTCCCTTGGCAGCAGAAATCCCTACCAAAAGAGATCCCATAAGACCTGGACCCTTGGTTACAGATATAAGGTCTATATCATCATAGCTAAGCTTAGCATCAGCTAGGGCCTTTTCGATCAGAGGATTTATCGCCTCAAGATGCTTTCTGCTGGCAATTTCTGGTACGACTCCACCAAATAAGGCATGGATATCTATCTGAGATGATATCAAATTAACCAAAACTTCTCTTTCGTTTTTTAAAATTGCAACCGAGCTGTCATCACAGCTGGTCTCAATTCCCATTGTATAAAAATCACTCATATAATTTCCTCTTCATATTGTAGGCATCTTCTCCCAACTTCTGATAATAATTTTTCCTTATGCCGTCTTTTTCAAATCCGAAATTCTCATAAAGGGAAATAGCCTTGATATTTTTGACCGATACCTCAAGCCAAATTTCACTTGTCCCACTTTCTTTACTCTTATCTATCAAATGCCTAAGAAGCTCGCTGGCAATTCCTTTTTGCCTGTGATTTTCGTCAACAGCTATGGTAAAAATCTCTACAAGATCAAGGACCTTACTAGCTATATAAAAGCCTACAACTTCTCCATCAAGTTCATAAACATAGTGCTTCAAGAGGGAATTGTCCATAAGCTCTTTTATAAGCTGTTTTTTGCTCCAAGGTTCGAAAAAAGATGCATTTTCTATTTCATAGACCTTGTCAGCATCCCTTATTTCCATCTTTCTTATCATTTTTATGTAACTGCCTTTCTGCTTGACTAGCCCTTAGATAATTTGGAACAAGTTCATAAAGTTTTGGGCTAGGGGCCTTATCTTCTAAGGCTATCTTAATCAAAGACCTGCCTATAGAATTGTTGAAATTAAGAGAAAGAGGCCTTGCCTTAGTAAATTTATCCCTATATTTCTCATTCATAGTTCCAATAAGCTCGACTTGTTGATCTAAATCATTGACAAGCCTAGCTAAATCGTCAATATTATATAAATCTTCCTTAATAAGTTCATTGAAATCCCCATCGAAGCAGGCCGCATACACCCTATCTCCCCTTGCATCAATCATAGGTAATTTAAGAGTCTTTGATGAAGAGTTATTAGCTAGGGCAAGGAGTGTAGATACTGGGATCAAATCCTTATTTCCTACTTGAGCCAAGGTCTTTGCTATGGTCATTCCTATCCTAAGGCCTGTAAAGGAACCTGGCCCCTTGGCTATGACGAATTTATCAATATCGGCTATCTTCATTCCAAGAAGGGACAAAAGACTTTCAATCATAGGAACCAAGGATTCGCTATGAGTTTTTTGTTGGTTGACATTAAAATCTCCAATAATCTCCACCCCATCTGATATAGTTACAGTAGAAATCATTGTAGATGTATCAATTGCTAAAATATTCATTTATTTCACTTCCCCTAGGAGTATCATTATCAATAATAAGCTGTCTACTAGTCTCATCTATCTTTTTTATCTCTAGATTAATCATATCATTTGGCAAGTAGCCTTCGACATTTTCTGCCCATTCAAGAATAGTGATAGCATCTTGAGGATAAAAATATTCTTCAAAATCTATATCCAATACATCGTCTGGATGATCAAATCTATAAAGATCAAGATGATAAATCTTTTTATCTCCATCGTAAATATTTACAATAGCAAAAGTAGGAGATGAAGAATCGTCTATATGAAAATACTTACAAATATAGCCTGTAAGTGTAGTCTTGCCCGCTCCCATATCTCCTATTAAATTAACGACATCGCCTTCTTTTAAAAGAGAGGCGAATTTATCTGCAAAATTTTTTAATTCTTCTAAATTTTTAATAATCATAATTCCTCTTAATTTATATTATACTAAGAAAGAGCAAATAAAAAAGCCCAATCGGTCTGATTGAGCTAATAAGCTATTTGTACTTGATTATATGTGATACTCTCTTATAAATCAAATCGGTAACAAGACTTGCTATAAGGCCCTTAACTATATTAAATGGTAATATTGATAAAATCATTAGAGAAAAGTAGCTCTTTACAAGGCCATTTGTCTTAGCTGTCATTGCTACAAAAGCATTTAAGTCTATACCCATAACCCTAGCATAGGTTGGAAAAACTACAAAAGCATTGGATATGGTAGCAATTGCAGTCATCGCTACAACTCCTAGGCTTAAAGCGAAGAGAGCATTCTTTTTAGTCTTTCTATTCTTATAAATACTTGATGAAACATAAACAAATACTGCACCAACTATGAAATTAGATAACTCTCCAACACCACCTGTTGTTGTCTTTGTAAGATTCAATATATTTTTGATAAGTTGGATAAGAACTCCATACCAAGGACCCATAGCAAAGCCACCTATGAGGGCTGGCACATCAGCAAGATCGACTTTCATAAATGGTGGGGCTATTGGTATTGGGAATTGAATAAACATCAATATGTAGGCAAAGGCTGCCAAGACACCAACTTTTACAGCTGAATTTAAACTAAAACTTTTACTTCTATTCATACTTCCTCCTTTAGGGCAATAAAAAATGCCCAAGATCAGGGCAAAAAAAGCAGATTATTATAATCTTCTTTCATCCAGACTATACTGTCGGTATTGGAATCTCACCAATTCAGTCATTCGACTCGCGGACTATACCGCCGGTTAAGGAATCACACCTTTCCCTGAAGATGTCGCTTTTGCGACTTTTGTTTAGTTTTTGTTAAAACCATCATACCATATGCTTAAAATAATTTCAAGAAAATTTGCTATTCGTTTTCACACTTATTTAAAATCCACATATAGCCCTTTTTATTAATGGTCTTTATTGGGTTAATTTTTGCTTTTTTGAATTGACTTCTTATCTTTCTTATGTATTCTCTTACAGACCTTTCAGTTGTATCAAAGCCTTTAGCGCACATATCATTAACTATGTCTTCTCTAGATAAGACCCTACCCATATTTTTAATAAGAATAGAGCAAATAGCAATCTCGCTTCTAGTAAGATCTAAGATATCGTTTCCTATCCTAAAGATTCCATTATCCTCTTCTAAGCTACATATGCCCAAGCTTACGATATTAGCCTCTTTTAGCTCTTCAACCTTTCTAAATATATCCTTTATAAACTCTTCTCTAGTTAGAGAATGGATTACAAAGTCCTTATCATCTATCTCTTGCTCGTAAGGATTTTTCTTATACCTTTCTGTAAGATAGATAACAGGAATTTTGGTCTTTTGTTTAATAAATTGAATAACCTGAATGCACTTATTGTGAGTCATGTCTACCAAAATTAGGTCAACGCCCTTTAGGTCTCTAAACAAGAGATCATTAATGGAATCTATCCTTTCTACAAGAACCTCGTTTTTGTTAAAACGAGTATTGATAAGTGAGGATACCCCATTTTCATTTTCTACAGACAGAATCCTCATTATTCCTCCTATTCTAAGGAACAAGCCCTTGATTATGTAATGTGGACAAATATCCCGTCTATTTCATTTTACCCTATATATAATAAGCCTGCAAAATAAAGCATTAGCAATATCTTCCTTGTATCATTAATAGCTAGTTAATGATTAATAGCCTAAGGAGGGATTAGCATAAGGATAGCTTATATCTTCTCAAAAAAAAGAGCCCCTGAAGGCTCCATGTTTTATAGATAATATTTTTTCACTACGTTAAGTTCATCATCTAGTTCGTAAACTAGAGGTTGACCAGTAGGAATTTCTAGGCCCATGATGTCATCATCTGAGATTTTCTCTAGATGTTTTGCTAGGGCTCTAAGGCTGTTACCATGAGCTGCTACTAGAACTGTTTCTCCATCTAGAAGTTGTGGAGCAATATGGTCGAAGTAATAAGGAAGGACTCTTTCGAGGGTTACCTTTAAGTTTTCTGCTCTTGGAACTACATCAGCTGGTAGGTGTTTGAACATTGGAAGCTCTTTTTGTTTTTTAGCTTCTTCATCACTTAGTTCTGGTGGAAGTGTATCATAGCTTCTTCTCCAAATATGAACTTGTTCATCCCCATATTTTTCTGCTGTTTCTGCCTTGTTTAGGCCTTGTAGAGCACCATAGTGTCTTTCATTAAGTCTCCAAGATTTTTCTACTGGAACAAACATTTGTCCTGAATATTCTAGGGCAAAGTTACATGTTTTGATTGCTCTTGTTAGGACTGATGTGTGAGCGTGATCAAACATTATTCCTGCTTCTTTGATTTTTCTTCCAGCTTCTTTTGCTTCTTCTTCCCCTTTTTGAGATAAGTTAACGTCAACCCAGCCTGTAAATTTGTTGGCAAGGTTCCATTCACTTTGGCCATGTCTTACTAGAACTAATTTCTTTGTCATTATCTTCTCCTTAATTTTTCATCCATTTCTAACTCTTTTTGCTTACTTTTTAAAGCATTATTTCTTTCTTCGTCTAGGGAGTCCATCCAGTTAAGGGCTTTGGAGCTTCCAATTATTACGCATTCACTAGGATTGTCAGCTATTTTAACTTCTATTTGAAGCTTTTCCCTAAGCCTATCTTTTAGGCCTAAAGTATTTGCTGCTCCTCCTGTTAGGATTATTTGCCTATCGTAAATGTCAGAGGCAAGCTCTGGTGGTGTTACTTCTAAGACTTTCTTCACTCCATCAACAATTAAATCAATCTCACTTCTGATACAATCGTAAATTTCTGCCACAGGTAGGTATATTTTTTGAGGTAGGCCACTTGTTATAGCTCTTCCTGTAACTTCTAGAGATTGTTCAAGGTCAGCTAGTCCCGCTTCGATTTTGATTTCTTCTGATTTGGTATCCCCTATTAATATACCATATCTTTGTCTAATATAATCTTTAATTTTCCTATCGAAGGAAGTTCCTGCAGAATCAACGGACTTACTTGCCACAACTTGGCCCATAGAAATAACTGCTATGTCGCTTGTTCCTCCACCTATATCAATTACTAGGCTTCCTCCCACATCAGTTATATCACATCCTGCACCAAGAGCAGCTGCTAGGGGCTCTTCTATTAGATAAGTCCTATGGCTACCTGCATTATCGCTGGCTTGAAGGACTGCTCTTTTTTCTACTTGAGTAGACCTTGATGGTACGCATATAAGAAGGTCTGGTTTTAGCAAGGCTTTTTTCACTGCCTTATCGAGGAAGTATTTGAGCATTCTTTCTGTCGCTTTAAAATCGGATATAACTCCATCTTTGATAGGCATGATTGCCTTGATATTGCCCGGCGCTCTTCCTATAAGCTTTTTTGCTTCACTTCCTACAGCGAGGATTTCATCAGTAAGTACATCTATCGCTATAACAGAAGGCTCTTCTAAGACTATTCCCTTGCCCAATACATATACTAAAACTGACGATGTTCCCAAGTCTATCGCAATAGCTCTTCTTAGTCTTGCCATATTATCTCCTAGTATTTTTTCAAATCATTCACTTTATCTAGACTTTCCCAAGTAAAGTCTTTGTCATTTCTTCCGAAATGTCCAAAGGCTGCAGTCTTTTTATAAATTGGTCTTTTTAAATCAAGCTTGTCTATTATAGCTTGAGGTCTAAAGTCGAAGTTCTCCTTAACTATTTCAAGGAGTTTTTCATCATCATACTTTCCTGTTCCAAAGCTATCTACATAAATAGAAAGTGGTCTTGCAACTCCTATTGCATAGGATAGGCCTATTTCTAATTTCTTGGCAAGGCCTGCTGCAACCATGTTTTTGGCAGCATATCTTGCCATGTAGGCTGCAGATCTATCTACCTTTGTAGGATCCTTTCCAGAAAAAGCTCCACCACCAGATTTAGAATATCCACCGTAAGAGTCTACTATTATCTTCCTTCCAGTAAGACCGCTATCTCCCTTAGGTCCGCCTATTACAAACTTACCTGTTGGATTTACATAGATTTTTGTATTACAATCCATGAGATTTGCGTCAATTACCTTATCAATTACTTCTCTGATTATATCTTCTCTGATTTTTTCTAAAGATACATCAGGGCTGTGTTGGGCAGATATTACTATGGAGTCTATTCTTTTTAGGACTCCATCATCATATTCTACGGTTACTTGGCTCTTTCCATCTGGTCTTAGGTAGGATAAAATCCCATCACGTCTAACCTTACTTAGTCTTTGGGAAAGTTTTTGGGCATAGACAACTGATAGAGGTAAGTATTCATCACTCTCATCATCGGCATAGCCAAATACCATACCCTGATCTCCAGCTCCAATTTTGTCATAGTCATCATGGCTATTTTGATAATCTTGGGCAGAATCTACGCCTTGGGCTATATCTGCTGATTGCTCTATGAGGGATGTTAGGACTGCTACATTTGAATAATCAAAACCTAGGCTTGGATCATCGTAGCCGATTTCTTTGATAGTATCTCTTACTATGGCCTCTATTGGAGCATAAGCTTGTGTAGATATTTCCCCTACTACTAGGACAAGACCTGTTGTTGTTACAGTCTCGCAGGCAACTCTTGAATCCTTATCTTGACTTAGACATTCATCAAGGATTGCATCAGAGATCTGATCGCATACCTTATCTGGATGTCCTTCTGTTACTGATTCGCTTGTTATTAATTTTTTCATTATTTCCTTCTTTCTAAAAGAACTACTGCGCGAGCTTCTATCCCTTCACCCCTACCGGTAAAGCCTAGTTTTTCGCTAGTAGAAGCCTTAACACTTATATTTTCTATATCACATTTGAGATGTTTAGCCAAAAGTTTCCTTATTTCTTCTCTAAGTGGGGATATTTTTGGCATTTCACAAATAATTACCGTATCGAGATTTCCAATCTCGTAGCCTTCTTCTCGCATTAGAGCTACAACCCTATCTAGAAGATTTATGGAGTATATATCCTTATAGGCTGGGTCTGTATCTGGAAACAAATTTCCAATATCAGGCTTAGCCAAGGCTCCAAGTATGGCATCCATTATTGCATGGGTTAGGACGTCTGCGTCTGAATGGCCCAAAAGGCCTAGTTCGTAATCAAACTTAACTCCTCCCAAATACAAATCTCTTCCTTCAACTAATTTGTGAACATCATAACCAATTCCAATTCTCATTATACGTCCTTTTTCCTCTGAAGATATGCATTTGCAAAAATTATATCTTCTTGGGTTGTTATTTTAATATTTGAATACTCGCCATGGACAACCTTGACCCCTTCGTCCCTATCGAAAAATTCGAAAAGTTGGGAGTCGTCTGTAACCTTAAACTCACTTTCTAGATATTTTTCATACATGGAAAATATTAGCTTCTTATCAAAAGCTTGTGGGGTTTGGATGTTATAAACATAATCCCTGTTTGGGGTAAAGTCCACATACATATTCTCATCTACGATTTTTACTGTATCCTTAGACTTGGTTGCAGTAATTACAGCCTTATTATCCCTGAGGGATGCTATGGTTTTAAGAAAAAGTTCAGGGCTTGCAAAAGGTCTTACCCCATCATGGGTTAAGACCAAATCACAGCTAGGATCTAGGGCCTTTAGACCCTCAAAGGTCGAAAGTTCCCTAGTATTTTTGCCATATACATAGCGAATATTCTTATCATACTTCTTTAGAAGCTCTTCTACTAACAGACTATCGTCTTTTCTGATGACAAGTATAATCTCATCAATTAAATCTATATTTGTTATGGTATCTAGGGTGATTTCCAATATTCTCCTTCCCCCTACTTCTATGTAGGGTTTGTTAATCTTAGATTTCATCCTTTGACCTGATCCTGCTGCTGTTACTATGCAGGATAAAAACTTTCCATCAATCATTCTTATGCCTTACAAATATCATTCTTCCGGCTGATGTTTGAAGCACTGATGTAACAGTCGCATCTATTGTTTGATCAATATATTTCACACCATCTTCTACTACAACCATAGTTCCATCTTCTAGATAAGCTACACCTTGATTTTTGCCCTTACCTTCCTTGATGACATCAACTCTCATCATCTCACCTGGTATAACCACAGGCTTTAAGGCGTTGGCAAGGTCGTTTATGTTTAGGATTGGTATTCCTTGGACATCAGCAACCTTATTTAGGTTATAATCATTAGTAAAAATCTTACCATTCAAGTCAATAGCAAGCTTTAAAAGCTTAGAATCAACTTCCTTTATGTCCTTATAGTCCTTGTTTATGACTTTTAGCTTGATTTTCTTATTTTCCTTAATCTTGTTGATTATATCAAGGCCCCTCCTGCCCCTTTCTCTTTTTAGGTCATCAGGAGAATCTGCTATATGTTGGAGCTCTTCAAGGACAAACTCGCTTACCACAAGTTCTCCTTCTATGAAGTCTGTTTCTATAATATCTAAAATTCTTCCATCTATTATTACAGAAGTATCTAAGATTTTAGGACATGCACTGTGCTTATTTCTATCAAAGATAAAGCCCTTAGTTTCTTTCGACTCCCTAGTTTCCTTCCTCTGGAATATGCCAAGGATGTCCTCTGCATTATTAGATGCAACTCTCCAACCTAGATAGCCTAGCCCAATATATAATAAAATAGATAATAGCACAAAAATTAAATTTCCTACATAAGGAATGGTTAGTTCGGTTAGGGGTCTGGTTACCAAAGCTGCTATCAAAAATCCTAAGATGGCACCTAATATACCAACAATAAGCTTATTAGCTGGAAGTTTTTTTAAATTGTCTTCAAATAAGTTAAAACCTTCCGAAAACTTATCAGAAAACCTATCAGTTAACATGTAAAAAACTAATGCTCCCAATAAAGCTGCTGCAATATGAGCAAAGATTATAGCAAAGCCGGCGCCTGGTAAAAAATCCGTGCCGGCATTAACAAGTCTTAAAATCACTATGCCAAGAACAGCTCCGATTATTGAAAGCACTAATCGAATTATTCTTTTCATTTATTTCTCCTTAGAGTCCTATGGACTCATCAATCATTTTTTCCGCTTCTTCTTTTTCTAGAGAACCTGCCATTACTAATTCGCTTGCGAGAATTCTTCTTGACCTATTTAAAAGTTTCTTTTCAGTGGTAGAAAGTCCCTTATCCTTGTCCAAAATAGCTAAGTTTCTAACCATTTTAGCAATCTCAAATATGTCGCCTGTCTTTAGGATTTCTTGATTTTGTCTGTATCTTACTGTCCAATTGCTACTCATATCACTTGGTTCATCGTCAAGAATTTTAAGTACCCTATCTCCCTCTTCTTTACTTATAACATCTCTGATGTTCATGTCATTGATTTTATTTGTAGGGATTGATATATCCATATCCCCTATTGGCATCTTTAGGATGAAATAATCTTTTTCCTCTCCCAAAAATTCCTTTTTCTCTATCGAATCAATGATTCCTGCACCATGCATAGGATATACAATCTTATCGCCGATTTTAAACATTTTTACCTCCTAGGTTCTCTATTATATTATAACCTATTTGGTAAATTTAGTAAATGGCAGACTGAACAGTATATCACAATCTAGTAATAATTTCAATCCTTCAGACCATTTTTTATGCAGATTCTCTTCTTCAAAATTTCTATTTTGGCATCCTTGCTAGAACCACCGTAATCCCCATCAAGTGACCAGGCTATTTCCTTGTCCGTCCTTATCCTAAATGATGAAGCCTGCCTTAAAATAACCATCTCGTTTTCCTTCCTATTGGTAAGGGCTGATACTATTTTGTTTAAATCAGAAAGGCTATTAGGTTTTTTTACCATTGTTAGCTCGAATATTCCATCATCAAGACCTACATTTTCGCTAATTATATTGGTAAAACCTCCTACTGAATAGGAGTTTGTAACCATAAAGTGAACAAAATCACCTTCGATTTCTTCATCATCAAAATCTATTATGGCATGATTTGCATCCATTGATTGGAGGGGAAGGGCCTTTCTAAGGCCTTCAAAAACATAGGCGCTCCTACCGAAGATATTCTTTAAATCTTGGTCAGTATTGAAAGAAACATCAGAAATCGTTCCAAAGGCTGCCACATAGACAAAGTATTTATCGTCAATCTTTCCTATATCTATCTCTTTTGTGCTATCACTTATAGCAAGCTCTGTGGCATCTTTTATATCTAGTGGAATCTCAAGAGACCTTGCAAAGTCATTAGTAGATCCTGTAGGCAGATATGAAAAACTAGGGCTTATCCCAGCTTTAAGAGCTCCAGAGATTACTTCATCCAAAGTTCCATCACCACCTGAAACCATAATTCTATCAAATTTATAGCCAAGCTCTTCTACAAGTCTTCTTGCATCTCCTGCTTGTTGGGTCGCATAGCTTGTAACAAGATAGCCTTTCGCACTCAAAAAATCCACTATCCAACTAATATAATCAGTAATAATTTGCTGGCCTGAGTTTGGATTATAAATAAATAACAAGTCTTTCATTTTTAGCTCCTAAGAAATAAGTAATCTTTAGGATAACTTTACTATTTATTTAGCTATTTTAAAAGCTTTGATTTGTATATAAAAAATCTAGGCGATTTAGACCTAGATTTTAATTTACTAAGCTACAGAAAGTTTCTTTTTGTGGAAGTATTCTGTGGCAAAATATAGGAGGACTAGCTCAAGGATTACAAAAATAACAAAGATATAATTCATTTCAAAGCTATTTATGCTGACATTTGCTCCCTCATATATACTGGCACTTATAGAATATTGGGCAAATAATTTTATTTGTATAAAATTTTCAATTATCACTAGACAAACCGCTACGAAGGTTGAACCCCATTTGCCAAGTCTTTTGAAATAATAAGAATTTCCAATACTCAAGGCCGCCATCATAGTTAGAGAAATCATTAGCCCGAAGACAAATATAGAAAATATACCCTTGACTGCCACCATATACTGGTCATAAGTCATAAGACTTAGCACATTCTTAATCTCTCTAATAAATCCGGCAAAGTTAATCCATTTGTTGGTTAAGGGTGCTACTAAGAAAATATTTACCATTAAGACAAGGTTCATGAATATTCCCAAAATCGTGTAATTTAGTAGCCTAGCAAGGCTTATTTTTCTTGTACTTGCTGGATAGCTTGAGTAAAGTGCAGCATATTTGCCGTAGAACCTGTCATTATCTCTTAGAACAAGAATTATCAAGCCTATGAAAGGTCCTGCGACTAAGATTGTTATAGATATAGCTGTTATTATGTTAAAACCATCTATTCCCGTAAGATGGGTCAGTTTAAGTCCCGTTAAGGCTCCAATCAAAGGAATAAAAAGCCAAGGTAGAATGGCAAAAAAGTCTTCTTTTAATAATTGTTTGAGTAAGTTTTTCATCTAAATTACCTCCGTAAAGTATTCTTCGACACCCATCTTTTGTTTTTCTCTAATGTCATCTACTCTTTCATTGACTAAAACTCTCGCCTGGTCTATGAAAATTGCCCTATCAAGCACTTTTTCGATTTCTCCTATAAGGTGGGTTGATATTATCAATATCCCCTCGTAGTCAAAGTTATCTATGATTGTTTGAAGGATGATTTTTCTTGATTTTGGATCAATTCCACTCATCGGTTCATCTAAAATATAAATCATAGTTTTTCTTGATAGGCTAAGGGCTATTTGAATCTTATCCTTCATACCCTTAGAACATTCCTTGATTTTTAAATCCATATCTATATCAAAATCACTTATCATCCTTAGAAATTTTTCTTCATCAAAATCCGTAAAGAAATTTTTGTATAATTTAGAAAGCTTACAAATCTTTAGGGAAGGGTCAATTGGCAAGTGGTCTGGCTGATAGGAGATAAAGTTATTTGTTTCTTCTCCTGGATTTTTGCCATTAATCTTAACTTCTCCCAAATAATTTCTCTCAAGACCTGCAAGAATCCTAAGTAGGGTAGTCTTTCCCGAACCATTTTCTCCAAGTAGGCCTACGATTTGCCCCTTATCTAAATTCAAATTTACATGATCTAGGACAGCTCGTCCCTTATAAATCATAGTCAAATCCTTAATCTCTATCATTGCTTATCCTCCCAATAATTTTTTAATAAATCTATTGCCTCATCTTTTTCTAAATTAAGATTTTTTGCCCCATCTATAAAATCATCCGCAAATTTATAAAAGGCCCTATTAGATAATTTATCAATAATCTTTTTATCATCAGTTACAAATCTTCCAGCAGTCCTCCTGCTTTCACATAGACCTTCTCTTTCTAGTTCGCTAAGAGCCCTCTGGACAGTGTTGGGGTTTACTTCATAAGTTTTCGCCAAGTCCCTTACAGGAAGAATCTTTTCTCCTGCCTTCCAATCGCCTACTGATATCTTTATTTTGAAATCATCGACTAGTTGGAGATAGATAGGTCTATTATTATCAAATTCCATCTTAGCTCCTTTCTTAATTTTGTATTATTGTATTATTATCTTAATACAATAATACCACCTCTAGTAAAATACTGCAAATTTTTTTGAAAATTTTTTTATATTATTTTTTTATGTTAAAATAGTGAAAAGGAGAAAGCTATGAAATTAATAATTAACAATCTATCCAAATCTTTCGGCAAGAAGGATGTAATAAAGAATGCTTCCTATACTTTCGATCAAGGAGAAGTCTACGCTCTTTTGGGAAGAAATGGAGCTGGTAAAACCACTCTCTTTAAGCTTATAACTGACTCTCTTAGTAAGGATGAAGGAGAGGTCTTACTTGAAGATAAGGATTCTATAAAGCCTATCGACTTTAAAGATGTTTTCTTTATGGTAAGCGAGCCAGAACTTCCTAAGTTTCTTACTGGCAGGGAATTTATCAGCTTTTTTATTGAAGCCAACCGAGAAAATATTAAAAATTTAGCAAATCTTGACGACTATCTAAGCCTTGTTGACCTTGAAGTTGATGATTCAAATAGACTTATCCAAGATTACTCAACTGGTATGAAAAACAAGCTTCAAATGATTATGTTTTTGATTTTAAAACCAAAGGTCATCCTCATGGATGAGCCTCTTACAAGCCTTGATGTCCTAGTCCAAGTTCAGATGAAAAAAATTATTAGAGAAATCCACAAGGACCATATCATTATTTTCTCAACCCATATCCTCCAACTGGCTAAGGATATTTGCGATAAAATAGTCCTAATTCACGATAAAAAATTAAATCCAGTAGACGGCCTCCTAAAGGATGATCCAAACTTTGAAGATACTATAGTAAGCCTTTTAGCTGGCGATGCTGAGGCAAGTGAAATAAAAAGAATCGAAGATAATTTAGGGGAAGGTCATGAATAAGAGTCTAAGAACTTTTTCCCTAATTAAAAGAATAGACCTCGCCAAGGCAATCAATGGCATGGTCTACTTTATAAGAAAAACTCCCCTCCTGGGTAAATTTTTGGGAGATAAGTATAGGTTTTACGAGTTTAAACAAATCGTCTATATGTTTTATCCACTCTTTGCCCTTATTTGGCAAGTAATTAAATCAGCTCTAGCTTTTGGAGTGGCTATTATTTTTATGATAAATTATAATAAATTTGCTCTAAAAATTTTAGGAAGCAATGAAATCATTATAAATAATATGGCGGGCCTAACTCTTGACGAATATACTGCAAGCCTTCTTGTACCAAGCTTTCTTTATATAGTTATAGGACTTTTTAGAAATATGATTGTCGATAATGGTAATTCCATCCATGAACTTTTCACAAATTTTTCTATGGATGCAAGGGATATTTTCAAAGCCTATCTCTACTACGAACCTATCCTAAGATTTGTGGGAAGGAGCCTAATCTTCGCTATAGCTTTTAAATTCCTAGGTGGACTTTCCCCTATATATTCCCTCGCTATGAGCCTTGCCATCTTATTTATAGAACTAGCTAGTTCTATATTTTGGATGAAGCGAAGTCTACGATATGAAAAAAGTATCTTGGATAGTGCATGGGTTCATTTGTTTGCTATAATAATTTTTCCTCTTTGCTTGTACCTAGGAGATATCTACCTTGCTATACCAGCTAGCTATTTGAGCTTAGGAGTTCTAGTCTTATCCACAGTTGCATTTTGCTTTAGCCTTGCTTTTATGAAAAATTTCAATTCTTATGGGGCTGTAATTGAAAAAGCAAGCAGAAAATATGAACTTAGCATGGATACAATCAAGGACGCTCAGGAAAATCAAATAAAAATCAAAGAAAAAGATCTAGGCCAAGAAAAAGTTAAGGGTGAAGGTTTTAAGAAACTAAATAAGTTATTTTTCCTAAGGCACAAGAGGCTAATCAAAAAGCCAATCCTAATCAAAACTGGTATCCTTGTAGCAGTCGGCCTTGTTATAGTAGCCTTACTGTCCAAATATGGCTATAGTGGCGAAGATAGTTTGAATAAAATTGCCGCCTTTATAATCCCCCTAATCATGTATATGCTATTAAGGCAGGATAATATAATAAGAAGCATGTACCTAAATTGCGACCAAGGCCTTATGCCTTATGGTTTTTATAGGGATAAGAAAAATATCCTAGCCATGTACAAGGAAAGATCTATCTCTCTTTTTAAAATAATGATTATACCAAGCCTTATCCTTATAGCTATCTACCTTCTTGTAGCAAGCTTTGATAAGACAATTGGCCTTAATCAAAAGATTTTAACTATAATCTATATAATCCTCTTAGACTTGTTTTTTGTAAACTTGCCTTTGATGGAATACTATCTCTTCCAACCCTTCAACAGGGAAGGTCAGAAAACTGGAAAAGCTGTTATGCTAATAGACGGACTCGTCTACGCTTCGGTATTTTTCATCCTTCCTCAAATCACAAGAAAGGTTTCTTATGGAGTGTTTTTGATGATTATGTCAATCTTTATCCTAAGCTTCATAGTCCTAAGCCAAGTTTTAATCTATAAATACGCACCAAGGACCTTTAAAATTAGAAACTAAAAAGTCGGTGAGAATAAGCTCACCGACCTTTTTTATATTCTTTGCAAGTCTTTTGTTATTACATTTCTTAGTAGGTAGATGATTATTACAGTTATAACAAATTCTACTGCCAAGTAACTTGCATTATAAATTATTGAATACATCCAAGGATTTTGTCCTTCTGGGGCGTAGGATGCGAAAAATATAGCTCCAGTTAGGGTATGGGCAAGCATCCTTAGGGCAATTCCCAAAAATGTTCCATAGAAAACTGGCTTGATGCTTCTAGTTTTTTCAAACTGGCTGGCAAATATTCCAGCTAGTCCCAAAACTCCAAAGGCTACCGGATAATCGAGTAGGGCTTGGATTGGATGATAGACAGAACCACCAAAAAGCAATTGGATAAAGCCATAAACTGCACCAACGACTATTCCTTGAAGGCTTCCATGTCTTAGGGCAAAGATAATTATAGGTATCATCTCTCCAGCTGTTACTGAGCCTCCTTGGGGCATAGAAAATAATTTTATATAACCTAGCACGAAAGAAAGAGCTATACAAAGTCCTCCTTCGACTAGCATTTTTACTGACCAATTTTTCTTCATAAAAAATACCTCCTTTACACGAATGTTAGCGAGGTATTCACTTACCTCCGCCAGCATTACCTGGATCAGGTTAAGGGTCTTCTCTCAGCCACTGTTTGGCACCCCTAGTGTATATTCATAATATTGTTTTTTCCTGAATTTGCAAATCAAAAGTCCTTGAGGACATCTTTTTTTACGAAACCGATGTTGCCATTGTAATCTACTAAGGCGAAATCTTTATCACTTGGATCTATCATCTTCACTATAGAGCCTTTATCCAGCTTATCGACAGCTGATTTTTTGTCCTTATCCGAATACATTTTAGTATCCTCGCTAATCAGATAAGAAAGTTCGGGACTAAAACTATTGTCTTCACCCCTATAAGTCCTTTCTCTTATCTTTATATCCATTTTTTGGTAGGCTTCATCCTTAGCACATCCTGTAAGGCTTAAAATTATCAGTCCTAAGCCAATTATTTTCTTATTTATCGTAAATCACCCCTAAAACTTTGCAACCCATATCTTCTATGGCCTTGATTTTTCTAATCAATTTTTCCATAGATATATTCTCATTTACTACGACAATCTTGTAGTCCTCATATCTTAAACTTATGATTGGTCCAAGCCCCCTAAGACTAGATTCATTGATTAAAACGTAGTTGTAGGTGTTCTTTAAGTCGAAAATCTTTTCTTCGAAGGCATAGGAGTCGAGGATTCTATCATATTTTTCCCTTAGAATAATAAAATCCATATTCTTATATCTTAAAATTTTGACATCCTCTTCGCTAGATTGGTATTTCTTTTCGACATTTTTATTCTCACCCATAGAGTCGATCAAGCAAAGCCCTAGGGATGTGGACATAGTTTGGGCAAGTTTTTCTGAAAAATCATAGGTCGATTTTTTAGGGTTAATTGAAGTTATACCTATGACAGCATTTTCTGTTAGGTGATTTATAGTCGACTTGGTTGTGTATATACAAGCCTTCTCATCTTCATAAATATTACCCAAGACTCTAAGACCCATATCCTCTATATCTTTCTCATCCCTTATCCTATCTGATAAAATCTCTTTGAGGATGCTTAAAAGAATACCCAAGAGTAGGCCTGCAAAAAGACCAGCCATAGAAAATATTATCCCCTTTGTAAGAGAATATTTTTCAAGCTGTGGTTTTTGTAGGTAATTAATATTATCCATATTGAGAAGTTTTAGGGCATAATTTCTAAATTCTTCTGTAATCAAAGTAAGACAATCCTTAGCCCTATCTGCGTTAGTATCAGAAAAAGTAAAACTAATTACTCCTCCTTGAGGGTTTACATCGTATTCTAAATTAGCCTTAATTTCGGAAGGAGTAAGGACACCTCCCATTTTTTTGCCTACATCTGAATAAAGATCACTTGATTCTAGAAAACCGCTATAAATATTAGCAAGCTTCTCATTTAAAATTATATTGTTATAGCTTATAGCTTGATCCTTACTTTGACCTGTAACCATGAGCATGGCTGTTGACTTATAACTTTTATATTCCTTAATTACTGTCTTATAAAAAACTAGAGCAAATAACAAGATTGCTGGAATAAGGATTAGTAAAATATTTCTTTTTGCCGATTTCAATAATTGTTCTGTAGTAATTTTTCTCATAAGTTCCTCTTTTATTTTAGTGAATGAAGTGCGTTAAGATTGCTGAAGAAAAAGTCATATGTTGGTGCTTTCGCCATCAAAAATCCTGCATAAGGCAAGATGAAGATTATTATAGCCAAAGCTATAAAGAAAAGTCCCAACTTATCATCTAGTTTAGCCTCTTTTATGATTTCCGGTATAAATATCAACTGATAGATTGTAAAGAAATTGCCAAATCTAAAGGCAACAGCAGTTGATGACCTAAAGATTAACAGTACCATAAGGCCAAACCAAATAGCCTTAGAGCTTATCTCTACGAGAGAGTATTTCTCAAAAGTATATTTAGAAAAATACATGATCGAAAATAGAAATAACATCATAGCAAAAACTATCCTCGGGTCATAAAATTTCATAGGAAAGGCAAACATTCCTCCCGAGAATACATAAGTATTTAGCTTGCTAGATATTACCCCTAAGCCAACAGCAGCTGTTATGGCCCCTACTATATTAAATACCACAATAGAAAATACTGATGTAACCAAGGCAAAGCCCATGGTAAATATCTTAATTAAGTTACCAATCCTAAAGTTAATAAGGATGAGGAAGGGTAGGACTATAAGGGCCGACTTGTGAAAGGCTACACTAAAGGCAAAAAAGAAAAGTGCCCTCAGATACTTCTTCTTAGCTAGGAAGAAAGAAGCCAGCATGCTAAGACCAATTGCCGATGCAGTCCTAGATGTTTGCATATCAAATTGGATGAAGATAGGCAAAAATATTATAACTGAAAGGAAGGGGTCAGCTGATTCTTTGATGGTGATGTAGGCTATAGGTAAAATCGAGCATAGATTCATTATAACTATAACCCACTGCCTCGATATGCCAAGCATATTGATAAGAACAGCAAAAAACCTAAAGGCAAATTCTACTGGATAAGTAAAATCAAAAATCTTCCTATAGTCATCCCCCAGGTCTTTTGCAAACCACAAGTAATTGTAGTAATCTCCATCGCCCGAACCTCTTATACCTGCAAAGATGAACATTATTAAGAACATGACCCCACAGGCTATATTCATTTGTTTTTTGTTTTTAAAATCGATGCTCTTGTTTATAAAAAAAAGAAGAAGCTCGATTGTCGTAAATAAGGCAAATCCCATAATATATTCTCTCTTGAATATATTATAACATGAAAAGACCCAAAGACTAAAGAATTTGTGATAGGATTTTACAAAAAAATACACAAATTTATCAGAAAATAAAATTTCCCAAACGAAAACCCCTCCATCCTTCTTTTGGATTTCGGGGTTTAATAACTTGTCTATAAGTATCTTTATCTTAGAGAAACTCTACCAAAGTCACAAGATACCTTTATTGATAAATCAGGATCTTCTGTACTTGTGCTAATTTCATAGCCCTTGCCATCTTGAATCTTGTTGGCAAATTTTTCTGTAATATTTATAGACTTACTTTCAACATTAGCCCTAATTATTCCATCAAAATCGCTAGTATCAACTACCATATTGCCAAAGCCAGACTTTAGTGATATCTCCTTAGTGCTTTTGATATTGAAAACTCTAATAGTTCCAGCATTAGAATTGGCAATTAATTTTGAAGATCCTAGACCATCTACCCTAACATTACCATTAACTGTGGAAATATCAGCATAATCTCCACCTATATTGTAGGCATAGATTGATCCGTTGACATTGTTTATATCTATTGGACCGAACACATTCTTAATATCTATCTTACCATTGACATTAGAAACATTTACAAAAGCCTTAGTATTTATCAAAAGAATCCTACCATTTACAGTATTTAGATCTAGATTATTAAAATCAACATCTGCTATCTCGATTTTTCCGTTAACTTGGTTAATAGAAAGATCATCATAGCTACTAGCTGGTAGGCTTATTTTTAAATCACAAGTAGCTTGTATTAACTTATAGGCTTCATTTAAGTTAATTGATAGCTTATCACCAGCTACTTCTACGTTTAGGAAGTCTGAAAGGTCAGCCTTTTTTGCCCAAACATCTGCCCTAATGACTAAAGAATTATCATCTGACTTGTCAATTTCTATATCACCATTTACTATATCAATATCTATGGTCTTAATCTCATCATCTACCCTAATTTCCTTGTGGGTATTATACTCGCCCTTAAAGTTAAATTGGCTTAAATCCAAAGCTTGATCAAGATCAATGGCTTGGATAGTATCAGTTGCTTTTTTTATAATACTATCAACCGCTCCAGTAATCTTGTTAGTAAGATTATCAGACTTATTCTTATTTGCTCCCAAAGCTCCTAGTAAGTCGCTAGCTTGTTCAACAGTGATCTTTCCTTCTTTTAGCATATTTAAAATCATTTGTTTTTCATCATTCATCTTTAAGCTCCTCTAATAGATTCTTAGCCTTCTCAGCTGTAATTTCACCATTATCTAGCATATTGAGTATATCAATCCTGCCAGCCTTCTTGTCGACCTTACCCCCAAGTTTAGAAACTATTCTGTCGATTCTATTTCTAACTGTAGGATAAGATATGCCTATTTCTTCTCCCACATCCTTAATAGAACCTCTTTTTTGTAAAAATAACTCAATAAATTCTTTATCTTCTTTATCTAATCTTTGAAATTTGTCAATCTCAAACTCGCCTGTAACTTCTGTATAACATGAATTGCATCTATAAGAGGTGATAACCATCTCATCACCACAATTTGGACATTTATTAATCATAAGACCTCCCTTTTGATAAAATTATACTCGCTCTTATATATTTGTAAAGTTAGCTTTGAATATTTTAAAATATACAGTGAAATTATTTAACATATCAATCACAACTTTCAGATGTGTAAGTTTTGCAAATAAAAATCCACAAGTCTCCTTGCGAATTTCATCAAATATATTTCCTATCCCAAAATGATGTTGTAGTCCTTATAAGCCAGATTATTGCATTTATCATGAAGGCTAAAAGCATAGCTAGACCTAAAAGATAGAGTAAATACAAAAAAGAAGGAGTCATTGAAAGGCTCTTTTTCCCTATGCTTACAGGTCCTAGGAGGAGGAAAAAGGCGACAAGCCATTTGATACTTGTCTTTAGATTTTCCTTAAAGTCTGGATATATCCTATGTCTATTTGCATATTTTTTGTTAAAATTATCTCTTCTGATTTTAATTTCTTCTCTTTCTTTGCCAGAAGAGCTTGCGATTAAGGCTGAAAAATAATGTTTCATATCGTCAACCGAGTCGGTGTATTTTCTCAAATTATTTGCTTCTTCTTTGGAAAATCCTCTATTTAAGATTTCCCTTGTAACCATAGCCTTTGATTTATAAGTAAGTCTTTTTTCCCTAAGCCTTCTCAATTCCTCTATACTTCTTGCCTGTTTTATCAACTGATTTGTCCTTAGCTCATAAGTTCTCATAAACTCGAAAGACTTAGTAAAGGAAATTACCAATAAAAGCATTATTATAAATTGGCTTATGATTACTACAAGCTCGCTTGCCTTTAGGAAAGTTACAAGTCCCATAACAAGGCTTGGAATAAGGATTGCCACAAGTATGTAAGCTAAAAGTTTAACTATAGATCTCATTATTTATTACCCTTTCATAGATTTCTACAAGCCTTTTGCCTGTATTTATTATAGATTTATCTTCTGCCTTGGCATAGGCTAGATCACTTAGTGATTTAAGTTTACCCTCGCAAAGACCTATGATTTTTTCCCTAAAATCATCTAGGTTTTTAGCCTTATAGATATTGACTCCATCCTCATAGTCTTTTTCGAAAATTTCTATATCACGAATTATAATGTCCGCCCTAGTTGCCAAGGCTTCCAAGAGGACTATCCCCTCAGTTTCCTCGTGGGTTGGAAAAAGATAAAGGTCAGATCCACTATAGGCAAGTCTTAAATCTTCACTATTTACATAGCCTGGAAATTTTAAATTAGAAGGAGCTTCATCTATTAGCCTTTTGATATTAAGACTCATCAAGGCCCTATCGAGTTTGCCAAACCAGACAAATTCATATTGGGGAAGGCTTTGGGCGAGTTTAATAAAATCATCAATCCCCTTTCTTTTTATAGGAAGGCCTACCGATATAATCGACTTTTTCTTATCATCAAGCTTATATTTTTCGTAAAATATTTTTCTATCACAAGCTTTCTTTTTCCAAAAATCTAGGTCGATTCCATTGGAAACAACCTCAATTTTTTTGCCAAGCTTGTAGCCTTCTAGGATATTTTTGGAATATTCACTGGGCGTAAGGATTAGGTCTCCTTGCTTGTAAGCGTGGATTAGCCACTTCTTGAAAAGCGGAGCTAATTGATTTGAAAAAATAAAGGAATTTCTAAAGTCTTCCATGGTTGAATGGCCATGATAGATTACTTTCTTGCCTTTTTTATGGGCTTTTTTGGCAAAAGATACGGACTTAGGAAAGACTGTATTGATATGGACAAGATCGTAGTCGTCATTTTCATCTAAGGTAAAATCACATCCGACCTTCTTTAGGGCAGATATTTGATGGTCAATAGCCTTGCCTACCCCACTTTCTTTGACCAAGTCATAGTCTTTTGAATATATTAATACTTTAATGCTCATAGTCACTTATTACCTTCTTGTAGATATTCTCACACTTTTGACCAAAGGCCTCTACCGAGAATTTCTCAATGGCGAAGGATCTGGCATTTTTGGATAAGTAGTTTTCAAAATTTTTATTTTCCATTATCTTTTCTAGGCTCCTATTAAAGCCAGCGAAGTCCTCATAGACATAACCGTTGTAGCCATTAATTATCACCCCATCGAGGGCCCCGTCCTTCCTACAAAGGGCTGTTGTTCCATTGGCAAGGGCTTCATAATAGGTAAGGCCTTGGGTTTCTGAAGTTGATCCTGATACAAAAACATCAGCCATTTGGTAGTATTTGTTTACATCCTCGGGGCTTACCATGCCTACAAAATTTACTTCCTTAGCAAAGCCACTAGCAAATTCTTTTAGTTTATCAAGATGAGGGCCTCCACCAACTACATAGAGTTTTATTTTAGGATCATCTAGTCTTTGGTAGTAGTCGATAATCTCTTCTATGTTTTTTTCTTCTCCAATCCTTCCCAAGTAGAGGAGGATTTTCTCGTCTTTTCCGATTGAGAGGAGCTCTCTTGGATTAGTCTTGATGATTTCTGGTATGTGGATACCGGTAGGAACTACATAGATTTTTTCTTCACTTATGCCATATTCCTTTAATAAGTTAGAAGTTTTCTCGCTTGGGGCTATGATTGCATTGCACATATCAGAAAACTTCTTGCTGGCAAGGGCAACTGCCTTCTTGCCCATCCTCTTACTTGCTATAAAATAATGGGTGTAATCCTCATAAATTGTGTGATAGGTATGGACTATAGGAATCTTACATTCGTAGGCTAGGGTCTTTGCCATAATGAAAGTCGAAAATTCACATTGGGAGTGAATTATATCAGGTCCCCATTTTTTTATTTCTTTTATGTAAGTTTTTGATAAGAGATTAGTTACTCTTGCTTCGGGGTAGATTTTTCTTGCTGATAGGCTTCCTATATAGTAAATGTTTCCAGCCCTATATGATTTTATAGTATTAGAAAGAGTCAAGATTTTAACATCGTGGCCCTGTTTTTCTAAATATTCTTTTAAATTTAAAACCGACCTTACTACTCCATTGATAACAGGATAGTACCAGTCGCTAGTGATTAATATTTTCATAAGTACCTCCTTATAAGGATAACATAAATAAAACAATTTACAAAGACTCGTTTAATAATTTATGATTGGTATAATAGAAGCTAGCGAGGTGAAATATGGGAGCATTAATAATTACCGATACCCTACTTTTTGTTTTTAGTATTTATATTGGAGTTTTTCTTATAAACTTCCACTCAGCCTATCCAGAGATGACTGTCGGTTTTCATGTATGGGAAGTCTGCTATTCAAAAAAGACTTGGACCTATGGCAATAAATTAGCTGGCAAAATAGCAATACTTTTAGGAATTGTATTTTTTGCTATAATTTTTCCCCTATGCCTATACATCGGATCAAACAGGACCTATCTTGCCATCCTTATAACAGGACTTGTGGTCTTGTATCTAATCTTATTATTCACCATAGTTAAGCTTTGGATGAGAAAGAAATTCTCCCTTAAAGATAAATAGGTTACTTTTACTTAAAAACCGAAAACATAGGCTTATGTTCTCGGTTCCTTTTTCATTTATCAATTTTATCAAACAAGGAATTAATTTCCATTTTTTGGGAGTAGGGACTAAGCCTTACATATACATCTGCTCCCCTTTTAGAAAAGTCCTCGAAAATTTTCAAATCTTTATCATCTACTGCTACTTGATCAGTAAGGGCCTTTTTTCCTATGGCCATGTGAATTATGCCTATGTTTACTTCTGGAATTTCTATATTTTCTTGGCTGATTTTTTCCAAATCGCTGGCACTATCTACTATGAGAAAGACATCCTCGTCGTAATTTTTAAGAAAAGATCCTACCTCGCCCACCTTTAAATAAAAGGCAGAAATTCCTTCAGGTATGGTAAGGTCCATGACTTTTTTTCTAAAATCATCCAAGCTTACTTCATCATTGGCTATTATTACAGTTTTTGTATCAAGTTCCTTAGACCAAACTTCTACGACCTTGCCATGGGATAGGCGTGAATCTATCCTACAAAGCTTGACTTTACCCACTACATCCTCCTTATATCTTTTATTTCACTCGGATCATCTATAATAAGATTTGGCTTCTCCTTCATAAGTATTGCCTTATCTCTAAAACCCCAAGCACATCCTATTGTAAATATCCCAGCGTTTTTACCGCATTTCATATCGACTTCACTATCACCGAAATAAAGAATATCAGAAAAATCCACTCCAAATCTTTCCTTTATAATAATAATTCCCTCAGCAGATGGTTTTCTCTTGTAACTTTCCTTATAGCCCAAAATAAAATCAAAGTAATCTTTGCCAAAAACAGCCTTTATCACCTTATTAGAGGTTGAATCTGGCTTGTTGGAAAAGCAAGTAATAATTTCTCCTCTTTTTTTGATGGCATCTAAGCTTTCCCTAATCCCATCATAAGGTTTTAATAGGTAGGTCGGATCATCGTCATAGGCCTTATTGTAGAAATCCAAGATTTCTTTTCTGTAACGAGAATCAGGGTCTGCCCCAACAAAATGCAAAGTTTTTTCTATCAAAACAACTGGCCCATTTCCGACAAACTCCCTAACCTTAGTCTTGGAAATTTCTCCTAGCTTATATTTTTCTAAAGTCTTGTTTATATAAAAATTTATTGACTCTATTGTATTTAACAAAGTTCCATCTATATCAAATATATACATAATCTCTCCTCGTATCTCTTCTCTATCACTCTACCTGTTTTTTATTGATTTTGTTATAAAAATTTATATTCATTTACCGATTGGGTATAATAGAATAAAGTAAATTAAATCGAGGAGATTATGAAAGAATATAGAAATTTAAGTCTGCTTAGTGATTTTTATGAATTTACTATGGCAAACGCTTATTTTAATAATGGTATGAAAGATACCACAGCAATATTCGATGCCTATTATAGAAAAAATCCAGATGGAGCAGGTTTTTCGATTTTTGCTGGACTAAATGACATAATTTCTTATGTCAAAAACCTAAGCTTTAGTGATGAGGATATCGAGTATTTTAGAGAAAACTCAGATTTTTCCGAGGGCTTTCTTGAATATTTGAGAAATTTCAAATTCACAGGTGATATTTGGGCCTTCCCTGAAGGATCTGTTATGTTTCCAAACGAGCCTATAGTTACTGTCAAAGCTCCAATTATCGAATGTTCCATATTAGAAACTTATCTACTCCTATCAATGAACTTCAATTCCCTAGTTGCTACAAAGACAAATAGGATTGTAAGGGCAGCAGGAAATAGATTAGTTATGGAATTTGGTGCAAGACGTGCCCAAGGGGCTGACGCTTCTATTAATGGAGCAAGAGCAGCCTATATTGGTGGAGCACCTATTACAAGTAACACTTACTCAGCCAAAAAATACAATTTTAAGGCTGGAGGAACTATGGCCCACTCTTGGATTCAAGCCTTCCCTAGTGAGTACGAAGCCTTTAAGACTTATGCCAAAGCCTATCCAAACAATTGTATCCTTCTAATAGATACCTACGATACCCTTCACTCAGGTCTTCCTAATGCCATGAGAGTCTTTAGAGAAGAGCTTGTGCCAAAGGGAATTTCTGGAGGAGTTAGAATAGATTCAGGCGACTTGGCCTACCTATCTAAGGAAATTAGAAAAATCTTGGATGAAAATGGCTTTACTGATGCCAAAATCGTAGCAAGTAACTCCCTAGATGAATTTAAAATCGAATCCCTCCTTTCCCAAGGAGCAAGAATCGACTCTTTCGGTATAGGCGAAAGACTAATAACTGCCAAGTCAGACCCAGTCTTTGGTGGAGTTTATAAGCTTGTCGGAATTGAAGTCGATGGAAATATCCAAGCAAAGATCAAGGTTTCTGAGAATGTAGAAAAAATTACAACCCCAGGCGAAAAGAGAGTTTACAGGCTCTATGACAAAAAAACTGGCAAGGCTGAAGCTGATTATATAGCACTTGATAATGAAATAGTCGATGACTCAAAGCCAATGGTAATCTTTGATCCTCTCTTTACTTGGAAGATGAAGAGGATGGAAGACTACACAGCCCGCAAGATGCAGGTAAAAGTTTTCGAAGCTGGTAAGTTAATATACGAAAATCCAAGTCTTGATGAAATAGCGACCTACTCCAAAGCCGAAGTAGCTAGCCTTTGGGATGAGGTTAAAAGATTCGACCAACCTCACAACTACTATGTCGACCTTTCCCAAGAACTCTGGAACTTAAAACAAAACTTAATACTTGAAGCAAAAAGAAAATAAAAAAATCGGAGCTTATGTAGGTCTTACACAAGCTCCTTTTTCATGCTTAATTTAATTGCTAGCTTCCTTTAAGGCTTCCTTAGCTAAAACATAGCCACCTATTAGGCCTGCTTCATTGCCTAACTCTGGGAAAACTATATAGTCATCCGCCCTAGGGATATCTATATATTTATTGTCTAGCTTATCAAATTCACGTCTTATTTTTTCAATCATGCCTTCCTTATTGGCAACTCCACCCCCTATTATAATTATATGAGGTCTTAGAATCATAGTTATACTCATTAGTCCCTTGCTTATATATTTGGCTAGGATATCAAAGGCCGGATCGTCCTTATCTAGATTTTCTCCCCTATCCCCTGACCTTAGTTCGAGGGCTGGCCCTGCACAAAGTCCTTCAAAGCAAGAATCGTGGAAGTCGCAGAAACTTTTAACTTCATCATCTTTTTCTCTTGCTATTTCTATATGGCCCATCTCTGGATGAGAGAAGCCTTGAAGCAAGACACCATCTTGGATATAAGATCCACCTACGCCAGTTCCTATTGTTATATAAACAGAAGATCTCTTATCCTTAGCTGCTCCGTACTCATATTCGCCTATTCCACTTGCCCCAACATCCGTTGTAAAGCCCATAGGAAGGTCTATTTCCTTTTTGATTGAACCCAAGAGATCAAAATTTCTCCAAAGTTTTTTAGGAGTTTCCAAGACATAACCGTAGGTCTTTGACTCTTTATCCACATCTATAGGGCCGAAGGCTCCTATGCCTATGCTTTTTACAGGATTTCCCCTTAAAAATTCCACAACTTCCTTCATATTTTCTTCTGGATTTCCTGTCTTGATCCTAATTTCTTTTACAATATTACCCAAGTCATCTAACACTGCACATCTAATTTTCGTTCCGCCTAATTCAATTGATCCGTACATACTTTCTCCTTTTTATCCTTGCGATCTAAAATCATAATAAGTTATTATGAGGGATGCTTCTGGCTTAAAGCCTCATAGATTCCTTCCAAAACCCTGGAAGTCTTAACCCCTATTTGCTCATAGCTATCTAGGCTTGATTCTTTAAGAACTGAAATCTTACAAGCCAAACTTTTATCATAAAACTCTCTTGCCCCAAGAAAATCTTCATCAATTGCTAATCTTACTGCCTTTAATAAGTAGCTTAGGGCTGTAAAAAAGCAATCAACCTCCCTAAATAGACTCTGATTTGTATAATTTTTATAATAAGAATCTATAGCAGCAAGCTTTCTATCAAGTAAGGCCTTCAACTTTTCAAAATCTCCTTTTTTGTAGGCTTCGTTGATTTGTGCATCTTCTAAATATTTTTTACCTTCAAACTTATCGTAGACGCCTGAGCCAAAAAAAGAGTCCGCAATTATAAAAAGCTCATGGCAAACGGCCTTATCTAGGTAGGAAAGGGCTTTTTTGAAAGATTCTATAGGCTCATAGCCTTCTGGATCTTTTATAAAATCCTCTATTTGATAAATTTCAAGCTTGCTTAACTCTGCTTGATTCATAGGATTAGATAGGATTGATTCACAATTTAGGTCGGTCGAATCATAAAACTCAAAGACCTCCATAAAAATTTGATCTCTTAGATAATCATTGACTGGCCAGTTGAACCAAATATTTGCCTTCTTTCCACTTAATTTCATAAAGCTATCGTTAGATGACCTAGAAAGAGGAACTACTACATGAGAACCTGTCCACATTATAGATAAATTGTCCAAGTCCCTAAAAATCTTATGATATTCTTCTCCCTTTTCATCAGTCCAAGCGCCGTTATACCAAGGATGGACAAAAAGCAAGTTCTTATTTTCAAAAGATTCTATATGTTTTAGGATATCCTTAACCATTCTTAAATGTTCATATCTTTGTTCATAGGCAAGATCCCTGTCAATATCATCCATACAAAGGGCAAAAGATTTTACACCAGCCTCATGAAGGCTATCATATTTAGCAAAAAGCCTCGCCATTTCTTCTTCATAAAAGTTAAAATCAATCAAGTTTTGTCCAGGATGGATTGCCCAAACGAAGTCTATACCTTTTTTCTCGGAAAGGCTTTTAAGTTTACTAATCTCAGCTAATTTATCATCCGGATAAGCTTCTCTCCACTTAATATTGTGGTAGGGATCATCCTTTGGCGCATAGACGTACTGATTCATTCCGATGGCAGAAAGAAATTCTATCATCGACATTCTTTCTTCAAAGCTCCATGGAATCCCATAGAAGCCTTCAATAACTCCTCTTTTTTCTAGCATAATTACTCCTCTTCCAATAAAGTAGTCGGATAGGACTCTATAAGGCTAAGTTCTCCTTTGATTTCAAATTTATCGCAAAATTTGCTAAGTATAAAAAAATCACCCTTTTTTATCCCATAAGACCTGCCATCTATATATATTTCTCCTTTTCCATCTACGAGACTAAAAAGACTATAAGGCTTATCCTTAGTGAACTTATTTTTTCCCCTAAGCTTGTATTCAAGAACAGAAAAATATTCATTTTCCGTCAAAATCCTTCCCCTCATATTAGCTTGGCCGAAGGATTTAATCTCAGTGTCATTTTCATTTATCTTTATTGCTTCTTTGGCCTTATCTAGGTGAAGCTCTCTTAGCAAGCCATCCTTATCTGTCCTATCATAATCATAAAGCCTATAGGTCAAATCACTGGCCTGTTGGATTTCAAGAATTAAGGAGCCCTTTTTTATAGCATGGACAGTGCCCGCCTTAACAAAGAAAAAGTCTCCCTTTTTTGTAGGAACTTCCCTAAGTAGGTCTTTCCATCTTCTCTCATCAATTAATTTTAAAGCAAGATTCTTATCCCTTGTCTTTAGCCCATAGATTATTGAAGCAGCTTTTTCATTTAAGATATACCAACATTCGGTCTTTCCCCTAGAATTTTCAAGCCTTTGGGCCATTTCATCATCTGGATGAACTTGGATGGATAAGTCGTCATTGGCATCTATTATCTTTACTAGGAGGGGGAAAGTTTCTTCCTTAGGATTTCCAAAAAGCTCCTTGTGATTTTTATAGACCTCTTCTAAGCTTTCACCTTTGAATTGCCCATTTTTAATTACAGAACTCATATCTCCCATAGCCGATATGGCCCAATACTCTCCCGTCTTATCTGATGGGATTTCATAAAACTGTCTAAGCTTACTTCCTCCCCAGATTTTTTCTCTGAATTTACCTTCCAAAAATAGAATTTTTTCCATCAATTCCCTCCTTACTCTTTCTTACTTCTATATTATTATAAATCTTAAAAAAAGTAAAAGAAAAAGGACCCTAAGGTCCAAGATTTCTATTTAGCAAGAGAGCCCATAGGATCCCATGGTTTTAGGTGGATTGGTTCTTTCTCCCAAGCCTTTTTTTGATCATCGGTTAGATATTTCTTATCAACAGCTATTTGATACATATATTCATTAAACCACTCATCGCTCATTACGAGATAGCCCTTGTTGCCTGCACGATCTCCCCAAGAGTTTTCTATTTTCCATCTTATAGGATTACCCTCATCATCAAGGTCAACTCCAGTAAAGACCATAGCGTGAGTCATAAGACTTTCTGAATAATCTAGTCTATCTTCCTTGGTCATAGCAAAGTCTAGACCGAATAACTCTTCTAGCTTGAAGGCCTTGGTTGATAGGATTCCTTCTTTTCTTACAAAGCTTTGGCCAACATCACAACCCATCCATACAGGATATCCATCTTCAAGTTGTCTGATAGCTGCTTTTTTTAACTCATCAATAGGAAGGTTTAAGTATTTGACAGGCTTACCTTCGCAAACATTGCCGAGATAATCAACTGTGAAGGTTTCATTAAATGGCTTATCAGCTGTTGGGGCATTGATTAGGGATACGAAATCATCTATGTTCATCTTCACATATTTATCGAAAAATTCCTTAGGGCTTAGGTTCTTATCGCAGATATAATTGTCATCCTTATCCCTTGCTTCAAAGTCTATTGTCTTTGGTGGAGTTCCAAGGATAAGAGTTAGAGCCCTATATATATCCTCATTAAAGCCATCTTTCATCTTTTCTAATTCTTCTAGGCTTTTGCCCTCTTGGTGAGCCTTTCTCAAATCTTTGGCAAAAGACCTCAACATCTTTGTAAGATAGGAGTCCATTTCCCTTGTAGCTGATGAAGCATTTACTTCAGGCATGGCATATTTTGGGACAACTCCATATTTGTTAACCAAATTTACAAACATATCCCATTGACCACCATCTCCCAAAGGATCAGCAAGGATATGTTTTACAAGTCTTCCTTGGAGGTCCTCATCCAAGGTTTTGATAATTGATTCTAGAAAATAGTTGCTCTTTTCTAGCTTATCAAAAAATAAAGGATAAGCTTGAGAAAGCTCAAAGGTTTCGAGCTTTAAGTCTTTTATAATCCTATATCTCATAGTATTTAGGGCAGAAAACATCCAACAACGACCAGATTGCTTTTGATCTGTAATTTCCCCTTGCTTTAGCTCAAGTGAAAATGAGTGACGCATATCTTTGATTACATCAGGATCTAGGACAGATTCTGTAATGCCATTTCTTGTAACTGCACTTTGACCTATAACATTGGCCCTGTCGGCATAAAATTTCTTATCTAAGTCTTTAAATTTTTCTTTATTAATCATTTTTTCACCTCTATATTATTTTACCTAAAAGAATAATAATTGATAGTTATTATTAGTTAGATTTTTTCCAGATAAGATAAAGTTTCCCTTATGTGGCCATCTGGAAGGTCGTCTATATTAGTAAAGGCTACTCCCATGACAACTACTATATATTCCTTGCCATCTTTCTTAGCTAGTGTCGCCCAGCAAAGGCCAGCATTATCAGTAGTCCCACTTTTGCCACCAATAATTTCAAAGCCATTTTCGTCATAGTCTTTAAGGTGACTAAAAATTGTACTTGCTATATGAAGTCCATCCGGATGTTCGTTAGTTGGACTTGATAGAAACTCCTTCTTTGTAAAAATCGCCCTAAAATTTCCATCTTCCAAAGAAGCTTTTATAAGCATGGCACAATCCCTAGCTGATTGATAGTTCTTTTCATCATCCATCCCATCAGCATTGGCATAAGACGTGTTAGTAAGCTTTAACTCCTTTGCCTTAGCATTCATTAACCTTACAAAATCATCAACAGACCCACTGACATTAATAGCCAAAGAGTCGCAAGCCTCTGCCCCTGAGGCGAGGATTGTCCCATAAAGCAGATCCCTATAAGTTGTAGTTTCATTAGCCCTAAAACCTGCCATAGAAGCATTAGCATTAACAGCATCCATATATGCATCATGATCAATAGGAGCAAGTGCCCCAAGGTCTGTAATATGCTCAAGACTTACTAAAGCAGTCATTATTTTTGTAAGGGATGCCATGGGCAAGGGCTCATCAGCATTCTTAGCATAGACCTCCTTATCGTCGGTCAAATTATAAATATAGACTGCCTTGCTTGTAAAACTATCATCATGAAATCTCTCATCCTTATTCGATAAATACTTTTTCCCAAATACCAGCCCTACAATTATTAAAACACCAAGGGCAAGTACCCCTATTTTTTTCTTCATTAAGCTACCTTCTTTCTAACATTTTAGTCTTAGGCAAATATTTATGTCTTCTACTTATTATACACCTCATAAACTCTTTAATAAGTATTTATTCGTAAAAATTCCCATAAGAAAAGGATTATCGCTAATGGCTAGTCGATAATCCCCGCCTTATATATTCTATTAAACACTAGCTTGGGCTAGGACTTTTCTATCGCTTAGCTTTTGCCTAGAAATAATATATTTTCTTAGTCTTAGAACAACATAAGAAACATAAACTAGAGTATATACTATGATAGAAAGTCTGTTCTTTTCTACATTCATTGAAAATAGAAGCATAACATGGATGTAGATTAAGATAAAGAAAGGATAGGCTAATCTTTGCAATCTCTTCCAGCTTTTTGCCTTCATTTTTTTCCTTACACACTTAAAAGATGTAATAAAAAGCGGAATCATAAGGCAAATCAAAATCAAACTTATAATTGCTGCAATCTTTACTTGTGCTGGCATAAATGATGGCTTTTTGAATAAATTAACAAAGTAAACTACCCCAAAAATAATATTGTGGGTCAAAGCCATAAGGCAAGCTATAATTGACATCTCCCCTCTTATGGTGAAAAATGTCTTGCTTAGCTTGTTGTGCTTGGTAAATACCCCTATAAACATTATTATTATGAACATAGAAGTCGATATAACTCCCCTTTGGAAAAGGTCTATATAAAACTTTCCAATAGGAGATAAATTCTTATAATAGCCTAGGGCATTAATCCCAATCATAAGAAGGATCATGGCATAAAATCCCACATAAAAGGCAAGGCTATATTTTTTTAACATATCGCTAGTTAAGTAGAAAAAGATTCCACTTATTAAAAGCCCTGTGATTAAATTCATTTTTTCTCCTTATAGTTAAAATTTTGCTGCAAGACCCCAAATGAGTCTTGCAGCTAATATTTTCTAAGAAACAACTACATTAATTGTTGTTCTAAAAGTTTTTGGAACATGAGTTGAATTAAACTCTATCCTAATCATGTTGTTACCCGGTTTTGACATATCTGGATCTTTTAATAATTTAATTGATACGCTTCCATCATCTGGTAGGTTTGTGATTAATTTCATATAGTCTTCGACAGTTGGAGCAGGTTCTCCGACCTTCTTCTCAATTTTCATTGCACTCAAAGCTGGATTGAACATCGCATCTCCATCTTCGCCTTCATCAATGGCAGATTTTCCGTCCCTATCCTTATCTTGGTAGACTGTAAGCTTTAGAGTTCTCTTTATAGCTTTACCAGCTTTCTTTCCATAAATGGTGATTGGATACTCTTTCATAGAGGCAAAGCTATCTTCGCTATAAAGTTGTCCACTTATGCTACCATCTGCAAAGTCAAGACCTTCTGGTAGACCTTCTACATCTTCTATAGTTACTCCTTGGCCCGCAGTAATTGTTATAGGTGTTATTTCCTTATAGTTATCGTAGTGATCTTTTAGATTTGCATTAATATCGCTAGCTCCTACTTCCACTGCATCTTTTGGTATTTCATAATCTGAACCTTCGCCGCCTTCATCATCTGGTTTTTCTACATCTGGTTTAGATCCTGAAGCTCCATCTTTTTCGAAAGTGATATAGAGAGCGAAGTTAGCATTTGGATTGTCTGTTGCTACATTCTTATCCTTCAAGAAGGTGTACTTAAAGCCGTAGTCGGTAATTGGGCTAGTGCAATTGTATTCATAGGTCTTGCCAGATTTTGTTTTAAGTCTGAAGCTTGCGATTTTTCCACGATTTGCATCGTTGATTTTGATTGTTTGCCTGTAAGAAACATTGTTAGGATTTTCTTTAGACATAGCTGGGCTTGTTAATTCTTGCCAATTACCATCACCAAATTTATATTCCATGGCTACTATATAGTCATCGCTGTATGTTTCAAATTGGATAGCGAAGTCTGTGCTTCTCATTGAGCCCTTGTGGGTAACATCAGCAATTATAGCTTGATTCATCTCTTCATTTGTTAGTCGAGTATTGTTTTCAAGTGTTTTGCCTGTATCCCTGTCTTTTATTTCTATGCCCTTAGCTTTGAAGTCCTTGTATTCAACAACTTCCTTTTTGCCGTCTTTGTGTACAAGTTCAAGTTTTAAGCGACTTAGGTCCAAGGCCTTTGATCTATCTTGTTTTAGAACTCTTTGACCTGTTATTCCATTTACATCACTTGGTTCTATTATATTGATTTCTTTGATGTCATTTCCAGTTTCCTTATCATGGGCTGACATTCTTAGGGCGTTATCTACTGATTGACCAAGACCTCCTGATGTTAGGGTTGCACCTGTAACAGCATCTAGCATTTCTTTGCCTTCTCCTCCAATAGTACCAGCCATAAATTCTCTAACTATTGGTGAGATCAATTCTGGTCTTCTTAGGTCTTTAATTTTCTTGGCGTAATTTTCACCTAGGAGTTCTTCGGCCTTCTTCTTTCTCTTATCCATATCTTCAACTGCCATGATTTGGTTTACATAGTTTTCGTGAGCTCTTAGGATTGCGACATTTTTCTTGCCATTAACCCCAGCTAGATATGGGATAGCCTTTGATGACATAGTCCTATATTGGTCACCAGAATATCCCTTACCTTCAACAAAGGTTACATTCTTGATATCCCCATGGTCTATTTCTACTATTGTCTTTAGCTTTCCTCTAGATAAATCAAAACCTACTCCGTAGCCCATAAATTCTCCATTGAGAAGCTTTGATCTGATGGCTAGACTATCTATAGTTTTTTCCAACTGATCTTTTGGATCTGGTTTAGCTTTAGCCGCTTTTAATTTTACAGTTATGGACTTGTGGGAAACTCCATCTACATGAGTTGAAGTGAATTTAAGCCTTGCTATAGTTTGTTTATCCTTAGCATTCATATCAGGTTTCTTTACTACTTCTATTGTTACAGAACCATCATCTGGAATATTCTTGAACAACTTCTTGTAATCTTCGATGCTTGGTTCATCGCCACCAATAAAAGCAGTCAAGCATTGGTCATTACGTGTTTCTCCCTTAAATTCAGGATTGAACATCACATCTCCATCTTCGCCTTCTTCCATGGCAGATGTTCCGTCCCTATCCTTATCTTGGTAGACTGTAAGCTTTAGAGTTCTCTTTATAGCTTTACCATCTTTCTTTCCATAAATGGTAATTGGATACTCTTTCATAGAGCCAAAGCTGTCTTCGCTATAAAGTAGACCTGTTATGCTTCCATCTACAAAGTCAAGACCATCTGGTAGGCCATCTACGTATTCGATAGTTACTCCTTGACCTGCATTAATTGTTATAGGACTTATTTCCTTATAATTAATGTAAGATGCGGCTAGATTTGCATTAATATCACTAGCTCCTACTTCCACTGCATCTTTTGGTATTTCATAATCTGAACCTTCGCCACCTTCATCATCTGGTTTTTCTACATCTGGTTTAGATTCTGTAGATCCTTCTTTTTGGAAAGTGATATAGAGAGCGAAGTTAGCATTTGGATTGTCTGTTGCTACATCTTTACCCTTTAGGAAGGTGTACTTAAAGTCGTAGTCTGTAATTGGGCTTGTGCAAGTATATTCATAGGTCTTGCCAGATTTTGTTTTGAGTCTGAAGCTTGCATTCTTTCCACGATTTGCATCGTTAATTTTGATTGTTTGCCTGTAAGAAACATTGTTAGCATCCTTAGCTGGATTTGCTAGTTCTTGCCAATTTCCACCATCGAATTTATATTCCATGGCTACTATATAATCGTCACTGTATGTTTCGAATTGGATAGCGAAGTCTGTGCTTCTCATTGAGCCCTTGTGGGTAACGTCAGCAATTATAGCTTGATTCATCTCTTCATTTGTTAGTCGAGTATTGTTTTCAAGTGTTTTGCCTGTATCCCTGTCTTTTATTTCTATGCCCTTAGCTTTGAAGTCCTTGTATTCAACAACTTCCTTTTTGCCGTCTTTGTGTACAAGTTCAAGTTTTAAGCGACTTAGGTCCAAGGCCTTTGATCTATCTTGTTTTAGAATCTTTTGACCTGTTAATCCATTTACATCACTTGGTTCTACTATATTGATTTCTTTGATGTCGTTTCCAGTTTCCTTGTCATTGGCTGACATTCTTAGGGCGTTGTCTACTGATTGACCAAGACCTCCTGATGTTAGAGTTGCACCTGTAACAGCATCTAGCATTTGTTTAGCTTCTCCTCCAAGCTTTCCAGCTATAAACTCTCTAACTATTGGTGAAATCATTTCTGGTCTTCTTAGGTCTGTTATCCTATCAGCGTATTCTTTGCCTAGGAGTTCTTCAGCCTTTTTCTTTCTCTTATCCATATCATCAACTGCCATGATTTGGTTTACATAGCTTTCGTGAGCTCTAAGGATTGCGACATTTCTCTTGCCATTATCCCCAGCTAGGTATGAGATAGCCTTTGATGACATAGTCCTATATTGGTCACCAGAATATCCCTTACCTTCAACAAAGGTTACTTGCTTGATATCCCCATTTTCTATTTTTACTATTGTCTTTAGTTTTCCTCTGGATACATCAAAGCCTACTCCGTAGCCCATAAATTCTCCATTGAGAAGCTTTGATCTGACGGTTAGACTATCTATAGTTTTTTCCAACTGAGCTTTTGGATCAAGCTTAGGTTTATCTACTAGTTTTACAGCTATTAACTTATATGAAACTCCAGAAACATGAGTTGAAGTGAATTTAAGTTTTGCTGTCGCTTGTGAATCCTTTGTATTCATATCAGGGTGTTGGGTAATTTCAACTTTTACCGAACCGTCATCTGGGATATTATTAAACAAGGCTTTGTATTCATCAAGGGTTGGTTCAGCTTCTCCCCTTACCTTTTCTATTGTAGGAGTCTTATTTCCTGGTGTTGTAGGGTCAAATCTATTTGCTCCCTTATAACCTTCCTCGTTATCATCTATTCCATCCCTATCCTTATCTTGGTAGACTGTAAGCTTTAGAGTTTTCTTGATGTTGTTTCCATCTTTTGTAGCATGGATTGTTACATCAATTACCTTATAAGCTCCTTCGAATTTATCATCTGCTATTTCAATAGTTCCTAGTATCTTATTTCCTTCTAGCCTTAGGCCTTCTGGAAGTCCCTCAGCAGATGTTATTGTAACACCATTGGCAGCCTTGATTGTAAGGTCATCAATCTTTCTGTGGTTAAGGTTCTTAAGAGCGAATGTTAGGTCGATATCACCATCACTAGCTTCAGTTTCTGGTTTGTGTGGATCTACTTCATGGCCTGGCTTACTTGGACTTGACTTATCTTCACTAATAACAAGGAAGACTGCAAATGATGCGTTGTTGTTTTTCTCATAAGAATTATCTGTACAAGGAAGTTTTATTCTATCAAATTGAACTCCCTTATCATCACTCTTGTAGGTGTAGGTGTTGCCCTTAACTGTTGTAGTTCTAACTAGGATTTCCTTTCCTAGGTCATCCTTCTTTAGCTTGATACTTTGCTTTTCAGCTATATTTTTCTTGTTTTCATCTGATAAGGTTGGATTTTCTATCTCTGTCCAACTTTGACCCTTATCTAGGCTATATTCCATTTTCTTTATATAGTCCTTGCTATAAAGACCGAATTTAATAGCTAAATCTACACTTCTCTTTGAGTCCTTGTGGGTAATTGTTGCATTAAGAACTTTTTTATTCTTTACTTCATCTGTAAAGTTCATCTTATCAGAAATAGCTTTTCCATCTTCACCTTTGATTTCTAGGCCATACTTAGCAAAATCCTTGTAGGAAACTATTTCTTCCTTCTTATCCTTGTAAATAAGTTTTACTTTTAAATCACTCAAATCAAGTAAGTCAGCTTTATTTGAAAGCAACTCTACCTTTTTGGTGTAGAAGTTTTTCTCTATCAAGCCATCCTTGTTTTCTACAATTTCAATTTTGTCTATATTGCTATTTGTCTTTTTATCATTTTCTGCTTTAGCAAGGGCAGCATCTACAGATAGGGCTGTTCCTCCAGCTGATAATGTGGCACCTGATACTGCATCATACATTTCCTTAGCCTTGTATTTTGGTGATAGGTAGGCTTTGACTGCATAAGAAGCGTAAGCTCTTAGAGGGAAGGATGGATTATCCTTATTATTCTTGATATAGTTTGCTCCATAATCCCCAACAAGCTCCCTAGCCTTGGCAACAGGATCTGTAGCATTTGCAATTTGCTCTACCATATCCATGTGCATTTTCATTATAGCTATGTTACGCTTACCATTTACAGGGTCTTTTAGGAATTTAATTATCTTGGCAGATGTTGTTCTGAATGCATCTCCATCATCTGGGTAGCTATCTTCATCTCTTACAATGTCTATGATTTTACCATCTTTTATTACTACTTTTGTCTTAACTTTTCCTTTTCCAGTATTGTATCCAGAGCCTTCTCCGTCAAATGAACCCTCAGCAAGCTCTCCCTTTCTCATTTTCTCTTCTAGGGCCTTTTCTTCCTTGCTTTGTGGTTTTTCTTCACTTCCTGGAGCTGGTGTTGGTTTTTCGCCTGGTTTTTCTTCGCTTCCTGGGCTTGGTGTTGGTTTTTCGCCTGGTTTTTCTTCACTACCTGGGCTTGGTGTTGGTTTTTCGCCTGGTTTTTCTTCACTACCTGGGCCTGGTGTTGGCTTTTCGCCTGGTTTTTCTTCACTGCCTGGGCCTGGTTCCGGTTGTGGTGGTAGTGGTGGAAGAGATGGGTTTGGTTTAGGAATTTCTGGAATCTTACTTGATGAATCATCTATAGCCTTGTTGATTGCATCATTTACTGCATTCATTATTCCCACGCTTGAGTAGGTTGCTCCTGATATTGAATCAACTGTTCCGCTTTGTTTGCCTATCATCTTGTTGATTACTCCAATAGCACTGTTGAAGTAGGCTTGGTCATCTTCATTCGTTGTTATATCGACGCTTGCTATTTTACCATCTTTTATTGTTACTGATACGCCGATATTTCCCTTAAAGCCTCTAGCAGATCCAGTGTATGTTCCATCTTTTAGCTTGCCTTCTTTTGGTGGAAGTGGGCTTGGTGTTGGTGATGGACTTGGTGTTGGCACTGGGCTTGGTGATGGTGATGGACTTGGTGTAGGAAGTGGACTTGGTGCTGGTGTAGGAAGGCTTGGGATTTTACTTGATGAATTATCTATAGCCTTGTTGATTGCATCGTTTACTGCATTCATTATTCCCACACTTGAGTAGGTTGCTCCTGATATTGAATCAACTGTTCCGCTTTGTTTGCCTATCATCTTGTTGATTACTCCAATAGCACTGTTGAAGTAGGCTTGGTCATCTTCATTCGTTGTTATATCGACGCTTGCTATTTTACCATCTTTTATTGTTACTGATACGCCGATATTTCCCTTAAAGCCTCTAGCAGATCCAGTGTATGTTCCATCTTTTAGCTTGCCTTCTTTTGGCCTTGTAGCTTGGGTTGATGGCTTATCTTGGATCTTATTTCCAGTTTTTTTGTCATTTTCTGTTTTCTTATTTTTTGCTAGTGGCTTGTTTGCAGCTTTTGAATTTGCTTTTCTTTTATTATTTTTACCTTGAGATGGGCCTTCAACTGCCTTATTTAGAGCATCATTTACAGCATTTATTATGCCCACGCTTGAGTAGGTTGCTCCTGATACTGAATCAACATTAGCACTTGTTTGACCAATCATCCTGTTGATTACTGCAAGGGCACTGTTAAAGTAAGCATCATCATCATTGTAGCTAAGGATGTCTACGCCAGCAATTTTGCCATCTCTTACGCTTACAGATACGCTTATATTTCCCCTATATCCTGAGGCAGATCCTTGGTATGTTCCATCTTTTAGGCGACCACCTTCTGGTATATTAACTGATGATGAAGCCAAAGACCTTGCTGGTCCAGAAGAATGACCAATAGCTGATCCACTAGATCTAGATTTTCTGCTTCTAGCGCTAGATTTTTTCTTATTCTTATTCTTTTGGGATTTTCCTTTTTTTGAAGTTCCCTTCTTCTCAGCTTTTTGCAAAGCGTTTTGAACAGCTTCTTTTAAGGCATCTGATGATATGGTTGCTCCTGAGATAGAATCTACGTCAGTACTGTTGGCATCAATTATATCATCTAAGACTTTTACAGCTTCATTAAAGTATTCAGGTGTTTCATCTTGTGAAACAACTTCAATATCCGCTATTTTTCCATCTTTTATAGTAACTTTAACTGTTACATCACTGCTATAACCTCTTGCGCTTCCTTCATAGACGCCGTCGGTGTAGGTACTATCATCATTAAGATCATCTTTTTTGTGTTTTTCTGTATTTTTGTCTTTGTCTTCCGTCTGCTCGGTCTTGTTTTTTGGACTATCAGCTTTTTTAGACTGAGAGCCTATGGAAATTGTTCCGAATACAATTCCAGCAGAAATAGCGAGTATAAGTGACGATACAGATATCCACTCTAATCTTTTATTCCCCATTAACTACTCCTAACTTATTTTATTAATTACAGTTATTATTTTTATAATTGTATAAGTTTGTTTGCAATCTTTTCGCTATAGCCTAGTTTGAAAACTAAGTTTCGAATAATAGCAAAGTCCAATCCTATCTAGTAGACAATAAGTTAGCATCAATATTTTCTTATTTTTCGATAAATAAGCTTTTTCATTTCTTTTTCTTATTTACTAGCCTAAGTTCGCCTTTAGCTATATTTAGAGGCTTTAGCCTTGATATCGTTTTTATACGTTCAGTTGAGTATGTAACATTCAAAAATCTAACCTATAGACTCTTAATAATAAATCCACTTTCATAGTGAACAATAAGGATTTTTGTGAAAATTAACAAGACTTCTATGAAATATGGCTTTGCTTATATGATTCTAATAAGAAGATAAAATACTATAGTTAAGTAGCTTAACTTATCCTTCCTCTGGTCACAGATATTTCCTATGAGTCTAGCTAGAAATTAATCCTAGCTATAGCAATGTAATCCACTTTGCATTTTAAATGTTTGCCGGTTGATAGCTTATAGGGCTTGCAAGCTAGAGAAAATCATCTAGAAAGCAAGCCTATAAACTATATAAAGCCCAGCTTATAGACAAAATCTTTGAGAGCACTAATAGAAACAAAGAAAGAAATAACATATACCTTAGTCGTCAAATTGTGGGAGTTTTGTTTAGACTCAGGTTTTGTTTCATAGAAAGGATTATCAAGGAGTTTTGTCTATACTCTCAACTTTATATGCAATATTTTATGCAATTATGCAACTATATAAATATAATACTGCAATCAATTCTTATTATAAAGATAACAATTCTCATTGTCAATACTTTTTTAAATTTTTTTTAGGGATTTTTTATAATGATTTATTAGTTTCTTATTCTGGGGGTTTATCGCTATAAATGTTGATATTTACAATTTTTTTGGAGTGCTTCTTTTCTTAGAAGCTTGTAAAAGTGTGATTTGCTTATAAAAAGTTTATTTTTCCTTGAGTCTTGACCACAAAAATTTTAATTTTTTTAAAATTTTCCTAAATTTTAAAAAAGATTAAAAATTTTATATTTATGAATAAATATAAAATCATATACTATACCCTCTGGGTATATTATATATGATATGATATTAAATCTGTGTTAAGATTTTATTTTTTTATCTAAAAAGCCCCAGGCAAAAGAAAAAGCTTTGAAGGCGTTTTGGAGCGATTTCAAAGCTTTTAGTCTGTTTTTTATTATTTGATTTTCCAGAAAGCCATAATTTTTTTATAGGCGTTCATAAATTTCTTGGCATTTTAGCCGATTAAAGTTTTTTTCTAGTTTTTATTTTCCCAAGACCTCTTTTACAACTTCTCTGATATTTGCTAGTTGGATTATTTTTAGGTCTTTAAATTCTTTTTCATCTACAGAATTTTTTGCCACATAGGCATTTTTGTAGCCAAGTCTTTCGATTTCTTTTAGTCTTTGCTTGATTTGGGGAACTTTTTTAAGCTCACCAGTTAAGCCCACTTCGGCTATAAATACGCTCTTATCAGATACTGGGACTTTCATTAGGGATGATGCAATGGAGATCATTATTGCCAAGTTTACTGAAGGCTCGCCTAGTTTTAGTCCTCCAGTTGTTTTTATTATGACATTTTGATCATAGAGATTAAGACCTGCTCTTTCTTGGAGGATCGAGATTAGGGTGTTTAGGTCATCCCTTCTTAGGGAGTCGCCTATCCTTTGAGGATAGGGCATAAAAGATCTTGATACCAAGGATTCGATTTCTACTTCTAAGAGTCTTGAGCCTTCCTTGGTTACAGAGATTGCCGAACCTTCTATGGCGGTATTTCTTTCTGTTATGAAGTATTCGCTCGGATTTGTTATTTCATTAAGTCCGTCTTCATCCATAGAAAATAGACCTATCTCACCAGTTCTTCCGAATCTATTTTTTGTCGAAGTAAGAACCCTCAAGTCTTCTTCGCTTTCACCATCTAGGATTAGGACGGTGTCAACTAGGTGCTCCAAGGTCCTTAGCCCTGCCATCTCGCCTTTTTTTGTCATATGGCCTATCATTATAACCGCTCTTTTTCTTTGACTATCTTTGGCAAGTTCTACTGCCTTGTTGGCTACTTCAATAGTTTGAGTAGGGCTACCTGCCTTACTGTCAAACTCGGCTAGGCTAAAGGTTTGAATAGAGTCTAGAAAAATTATATCGCAATCTATCTTCTTTATCTCTTTTATAGCAAGGTCCATAGACCCTGTCGAAAGAATCCAAATATTTTCTGGAAGTGAAGGCATAATCCTATCAGCCCTCGACTTGATTTGGCTTTCACTTTCTTCTCCAGAAATGTAGAGAACTTTTAGACCCTTATCGGCGTAAGATTTAGATAATTGTAGAAGGAGGGTTGACTTTCCTGCTCCTGGTCTTGCTGTAAGGATAGAAACAGAGTCCCTAACAAGACCTCCTCCAATAGCTCTGTCAAATTCACTATAGGTCGACTTGATTCTTTCCGATTCGTCAAGGGCTATGGTCTTTAGCTTTATGGCGTTTTTATTTTCCACTACTAGGCTTTGCTTAGGACAAGTTTTCTCGGAAATAGTTTCATGCATGGTTCCCCACTTGCCACATTCTGGGCATTGACCAGCCCACACAGGCTGGCTATGACCACAATTACTACATTCGTAAGCCTTTTTTAGCTTTGCCATCACTTACTCCTTTGTGAATTATTAGCAGAGAAAACTCTTATGGCCTCTCTAGGATCTTTTTTGTAGAGCTTTTCGTAAATATCTCTAGGGCTTTTTCCTTCTTCAAGAATTTCTCTTAGGGGGTCTAGGAAATCTCCCTCATCATCCAAGGCTTTTTTTGCCAAATCTATAAAGTCTAAGGCCCACTTATAGATTTCCTTATCCTTATACTTGGCATGAAGGCCATATCTTTCGCATCTACTCTTTAGATTAGTTACTTGTGGATAGTCCATATCCTCAAAAATCTCATAAAGTTTGTTTAGGTTATCCTCATCATAAAACAAGCCTTTGATTAGGGCAAGGCAGGCAAAGTTGTAAGGGTAAGGAAGCTCATCTGGCATCCTAATTTCTAGATATTTTTTAGCCCTAACATCAGGAAATACTATGGATAGGGCGTGAAAAATCATCTCATCACTAAAGTCTTCATCCATGATCTCAGAGAATTTGACCCTTCCCTTATAGCTTTCTTCTCCATCTTCCTTGATAAAGATTATGTCTGTATCAAGGATTTTTCTAGCATATTTTTCATAGGAAAGATCATGATCAAAGGCAAAAGGATAGACTCCCGTCCTTTGTCTATCACAATTATCCCAAATCATCTGGCGGAGATTTCTTTTATCATAAACTTCGCCCTCAAAAATATAGGCATTATCGAAAATCGAATACAAAAAGGGGCTTAGGGCACTCGCTAGGAAGTATTTTCTCTTAAAATCTTCTTCATTAGCGTAATCTATGGTTACTTGAAGGCTCGCTGTTCCCTTCATCATATTGTGGGCGTAGGCCCCTCCATTTATCCTAAAATATTCGTACATGAAATCATACCTTTTCTTTGGAATGATTTTTATAGCAGAGATTTTGCTTTTGGGATGATATCCAACGCTTGCTAAGACTTGACCCTTATTTTCAAATATTGGGATAAGTTCTGCCATAGCCCTTGTATAGTCCCTATAAAGGTCATTAATGCTCTTTTTCGACCTTATGGCTAGCTCGAATTGACTGGCAGGTTCGATGGAAATATCAAAATTCTCCTTGCTAAGGCCAAGAATGTTTCCTTCTTCTTCTTTTATATCATAGCCAAGCCTTCCTATCTCTGCCATTGACTCACAAATCCCATCTTTACCATAATAGGAAATAGTCGTTAGGCTGTCTTTATCAACTACAAAGTGCTCCGACTCAAAGCCTATAGAAAAGTCTTTAGTCTCTTTTTCTCCACTCTTAATAAAATTTACAATTTTTTCTATCTTTTCTCTAAAATCCATATCAACCTTTCTCTTTAATCTTGCAATTACTATTACTATACGCTTTGTGGCATATTTATCTTTAAATAATATAGTTAAGACATGATCTACGCATATTACCAGACAAAAATAGGCTTTATAAAATTTAGCTATGAAGATTTGATTAAGAAAATAGAATTGGTCGATAAAGTTTCCACAAATGACGAAAAATCTGAAATCACAGATAGGGTTTTTTTTGAAATTGAAGAGTATCTGGAAAATAAAAGAAAGATTTTTACTTCCTATGAGCTCCTCGATACGAGTTTAAGTCCCTTCCAGAAGAAAGTTCTCTCTGAACTTAGAAAAATTCCCTACGGAAAAACTTCTACCTACAAGAAATTAAGCGAAAAAATAGCAAGGCCCAGAGCCTACAGACCAGTAGCCAGGGCCTTAGCCACTAATCCTTTTTTTATAATCTATCCCTGCCATAGGGTCAAAAAATCAGATGGAAGTCTCGGAGGCTTCGCCTATGGAGAAAAAGTTAAAGAATATTTACTAAATCTTGAAAAAGGAGGAAAGTAAAAGCTCTCGATTGAGAGCTTTTGTTTTAGTTAATTCTTTCAGTTGTTTGTCCATCAAAGAAGTGTAGGGCTTCAGGATCTAGGGTGAAGTCGTGGTCTTCTCCAACAGCATAGTCAAGGTAACCTGGTTGACTTACTGTAAGTTCTGTGCCATCTTTTAGTTTTGTATAGAGAAGTTGTTCCTTACCCAAGGACTCTATTACTTCTATGTTAGCATTTACTGAGTTGTAGTCTCTTTCTTCTGCTATAAATCTTTCAGATCTTATGCCGAGGTGAACTTCTTTACCCTCGTAGGCTTTAATCTTGTCCCAATCTTTATCAGTTGGGCGAACCTTTATTTCTCCAGATTCATTTACAAAAATACCATCTTTGATTTTTCCTTTGATAATATTCATGGTAGGAGAGCCGATAAAGCCTGCTACGAAAAGGTTGTTTGGTTTTTGGTAAAATTCATTTGGAGCACCGACTTGTTGGATAATACCCTTATCAAGAAGAACTATTTTTGTCGCCATTGTCATAGCCTCTGTTTGATCGTGGGTAACGTAGATACTTGTAGTATCTAATTGATTGTGGATTCTTACAATTTCAACTCTCATGTGCTCACGAAGTTTGGCATCTAGGTTGGATAATGGCTCATCCATAAGGAATACTTCTGGGTTTCTCGCAATCGCACGACCTAGGGCAACCCTTTGTCTTTGTCCACCTGAAATATCTGATGGTCTAGAGTAGAGGTAATCTTCTAATTGAAGAATCTTTGCTACGTCTTGAATCCTTTGATCTATAACTTCTTTTCTTTCCTTTTTCATATTTAGTGAAAAGGCCATGTTATCATAAACTGTCATGTGTGGATAAAGGGCGTATGATTGAAATACCATAGCTATGTCCCTATCCTTTGGTTCAACTGTGTTCATGATTTTGTCATTGAAACGTAGGGTTCCTTCTGTAATTGAGTTAAGTCCAGCTATCATCCTAAGTAGGGTTGACTTACCACATCCAGATGGACCTAGTATTACACAAAAATCATTGTCATCTATTTCTAGATTTATATTTCTGATCGTAAATTTATCACGACCCTCATATTTTTTTCCTAAGTTATCTAATATTACTTTCATTTTTAACTCCTATCCCTTAACTGCACCTGATGATAGTCCGCTTACTAGTTCATCTTGTAATACTAAAAATAGTAGCATTACAGGAATAGCTGACAAGAATCCTCCTGCCGCAAAGGCTGGTTGGTTCATATTTCTAACATCTGATATCAATGTGAAAAGTCCTGTAGCAAGTGTGTAATCACTTGGATTTGTTAGTAAGATTTTTGGCATCATGTAATCTAAGAATGGTCCTATAAAACATTGAAGGGCAATTATTGCAAGCATAGGACGAACAAGTGGCATGATTATTAATCTATAAACTTGTATATTTGAACATCCATCTATTTTTGCAGCCTCATCAAGCTCTGGTGATATAGTATCTAGATAGCCCTTTAGGATAAAGGTGTTAGAAGCTATTGCTCCACCAGAATAAATTAAAACTAACATAGCTGCTCTAGAAAATACTGGGATTATTCCAGAAACTATAGAGTGGATAGCGTAGTAAGCTGTAATTCCTGCGAAGGCTGGAATTATTTGTACTAGCATTATAGTTATAAGACTAGCCTTTTTACCCTTAAATCTAAATCTTGAATAAGCATAGCCTGTAAAAGATACAAAGATTAGGGTTAGTAGGGTAGTGGCTGTCGCAATTTTTAAGGTATTAAGTACCCATCTTAAAAATTGAGTTTTCTCAAACAAGTATTTGAAATTATCAAGTGAGAAGACAAAGTCTCCACTCATTGATATATATTGACCTTGATTGCCATTAAATGATGATACAACCATTATAACAAGTGGAACTAAGATAAAGGCTGCCCATATCAATAAGATGATGTAGCTAAGGCCTAGTAGGGTCTTTCCGCCAGCAGATAAGGGTTGAAGATCTGATAAATATAAATCGCTATTTTTCTTTTTCTTAAACATATTAATACTCCTTAAAAGCTGAAGAATTCTTATATCCAAAATAAGAAATTATGATTAGTATTATGGATATGAATACTGTAATCGCAGCACCTATAGCCTGGTATTGATTCTCCATAGTTAACTTATATATATAAGATATCAAGATATCTGAGCTTCCTGCGAGGTTTCCATAGACTTCTGGGTTGAATGGACCACCTTGGTTATATAAGTAGATAATTGAGAAGTTGTTAAAGTTAAAGGTGTATTGGTTAATTAGCATTGGAGCTATTTGGAAAAGAACTAGTGGGATTGTAATCTTGAAGGTTCTTTGAGCTCCAGTTGCACCGTCAATACTTGCTGCCTCATAAAGGTCTTTTGGTATAGCTTGAAGCACACCAGTAGTTAGGAGGAAGATATAAGAATGTCCCAACCAACCTTGTAATAATATCAAAGTCGCCCTAGTCTGATAGGTGTTGTTTTTTATATCTAGACTTAGGTGGAATAAGGAATTGATTGCCTCAGCTATAACTCCACCACGGCTGGTCATTATTGAGAAGAACATGATGGTGATAAAGGCAGGGATTGCCCAAGGCAAAAGATATACAGTCCTAAAGAACTTCTTTCCCCTAATTCTTTCGTTATTTACCAAAAGAGCAAAAATAAAACCTAATACTATAGCAAGAGTTGAAGCTAGTATAGTCCAAATTATAGTCCAAGCAAAGATGTGCCAGAAGGCTTGACCTGCTATTCCTTGACCCTTGGCTATGGTTATATAGTTATTTAGGCCTATCCAAGTAAACTTATTTTGGTGTTGAGGATCAATATTAGTAAAAGATATCATTATAGCAGTAAGTATAGGAACTATAACTATAAATATTATTACTATTAGGGCAGGAGCTGTAATTAAGAATGGGAATCCATCTGTTCTTAGCATCTTCTTTGTTTCAAAGAAATTGTTAGGTCTGATACCTGCCATCTCCTTTTTCTCGACACTCCTTACGTCCTTAAAGGATAGGACATAGATTAAAACAGAAAAAGTTATAAATACTATAGCAAGTATTCCTTCAATCATAAAGAGTATTGATCTATCTAGTCTTTTTCCGCCAGCAGCAAGAGAAATAAGTCCTGCTATACCCTCACCTTGGTAATTACCAAAACCTAGAGCATAAGGTATGGCTATTAGGTAGATAAATAAAGTGCCAAGCAAAAATAACAAGCCTTTTTGCCATTGACCATTTAGAAATTGGCCTAGACCTGGAATTGGCAAAGAAATAATAGACCTATAGGCAGAAGTTTTTTCTATCTCTACTGGAGTCCTTCTTCTAGCCTCAGCCTTGTCAGCTTCAAGGATTTTCATTTCCTTTTTGTAGTCTTTTTCTATCTTGTATTTTATAGAAGCTATCTCTTCCTTTAAGGAAACCTCAGGATTTCTATAATTTAGTCTCTTGTTTTGATCTTTGAACTTTTGTTTTAATTGTTCCTTTTCACTTTGGAAGGCTTTTTTGGAAATTCTTCCACCCTCAAAAGACTCTTTGAGATTGTTATTATCTGCTTCAAATTTATCCTTGAGTACATCCCTATCAGCTTCAATTAACTTCTTGTTTTTTTCAATTTCATCAGTAGTCAATTTCTCAAGCCTATTATTTGCTCTTTCCAATTGACTCTTTAATTGCAAATCATTTTCTATAATCTTTGGGATTTGCTCATAATCTAGTTTGCACAACTTATAATCAAGCTCACTATCATAAGATAAGTCCTTGTTTTGTTCATAAAAAGCTAACATATCATTAGCTATTGACCTGGTATAATATAAGTCTCTCAAATATTTCTGATCAATCTTATAATTTGGGTCATTTTTGGCCTTCTCGCTAGCCTTATTCAAAAGGTCTTTTTTCTTTTCTTCATAGGCTTTTAGTTTTTGATTATAAGGATGGTTTTGGGGGTCAATCTTTGGACCACCACTTTCTTCCGCCTTTATAGAATCTAAAATGTATTGATTTTTCCTTTCTCGGCGTTCACCAATATCATCTATAAGGTATTTATCATATGTCATTTTACACCCTTTCTTCCCTTGCAATAATAAATAATAAAATGAAGTTTAAAATTATAGCTACATAGTAAAATATAGATCCGATTTTAAATTGTAGGATGAGGTTGATAATTTCAATTACAGTCATTCCGGAAAAGAAGACCTTGTAGAAAAAATTAACACCGAATTTTTTTACTGTAAAAAATGTATAAAGGGAAATTACAAGAGGACTTAAAACCCTGATGAATAAATTAAACATAACCGAGTTAATATATTCATCAAAGCTAAGACCTGGATTTTTTAAGAGAAAGCTTCTATAGACATCCACATCTTTTGCCATCATCAAGGCTTCCATAGACAAGGCCAAGATAAGAATTGCAGAAGTTATTAGAACTCTAATAAGAAATTTTTCTCTCTTTTTTTCTAATTCCTTGCTAATCATAATAGATAAAGGGGATGTTTAATATGAAATTCTTTTCATAAAGTTTTACATCTAAGGCCAGAAGCCAGTCGAGCTTAAAGCCTAAATAGTTAAGCTAAACTTTATGAAAATATGAAAACCATAATTCTAACAGCCCCTTATTTCCTATTTACTATTTGTTAAAGTTTGCCATCATTGATTTAAATGATGCTTGTAATTGTTTATAAGCTTCTTCTTCATTGGCAGGTTTAACTGAGTTCCAAGAAAGAATTGCATTCTTATAAGTATCCCAAACATTGCCCCATTCCTTGAATAATGGTCTAGCTGGAGCTTTCTCATAAGATTTGATTGTAGCTTCTATAATCTTCTTGTCTGAGTCAGGTAGATCAGATTTTTGGTAGTCATCATTCTTTACATTTTCAAGAATTTTACCTGTAGATTTGTATAAATCTGTTGCGAATTTAGGATTTACAATTTCTTTAATCATAGCTTCTGCTATAGCTTTTTTGTTAGCATCTTCTTCGATTCTAGCATTGATTGCAAGTCCCCAACCACTTTGCCAGTGATTTAGTGGTTTACCTGCTAGGGTGATTTGATCAATTGGGCAAATCTCTAGGTTATCTTTTCCAGCTTGCTCAGAAATTGATGCTGCATCCCAAGCTCCGCCAAGTCTTGCAACTCCGCCTTTGCCTTCTTTGAATGTATCATCTATATATCCCCAACCAGCATCTGGGTCAAATAACTTAGTTCCAGCTGCATCATGTTTTTTCCAGTATTCATAAAGAGCTTTAACAGTTGCTTGTTTTTCTGGTTCAAGATCTTTCCAATCCTTAGTAAAGTCAGAGAAGAGTTTTCCTTCTTCATCTTTTCCTAAAAGTTCTATATTTGATGAGTTTGTTGCAGCAACTCCGTACCAAGCGTCAAATATTGGTAGAAGAACTGTTGATTCATCTTTAACATCATTAAGCTCTATAGGTTTTGTTAAATCAACACCCTTAGCTTCTGCATTTTTCTTATTTACATAAGTAATTAATGTTTCGATATTGTATGGGAAAGCAAAATATTCACCATCTATTTTGAAGTTTCCACCTATTCCCTTATCGAAATCATCCCAACCACCAATCTCGTCAGCTAGTTTTTTAGAGTCGATTGATCCTAAAATGTCATTTTCTACAAGACCAACAAGTCTATCTGCAGGAATTGCAAATAAATCAGCAACATCTTCGTTGCTTGCATCTGTTTGATCGATTACATCTAAGTGGTCAAAAGATTTAACTGTCTTAAATTCGATTTCTGCTTTTGGATATTTTTCCTTAACTCTCTCAGCAGCCTTCTTATAATAATCCATCCATTCTTCTTCTGCTTGAACAGTAATCTTGCCAGAAACATCTCCTGGATCCGCTGCTTTTTTCTCAGCCTTATCGCCACCCTTGCCACCGCATGAAGCAAGAATAACTGATAGAGATAAAGCCATCAACATCTTTAGTTTGTTTTTCATTTAATCCTCCTTCGCTTCCATAATAATGAAAACGTTATTTAGTTCTGTATTATATATTATACATTAAATTGAAATTAAATGGAAGCATTTTCTATTTGCGAAATTTTATCTTTGTTAATTTTTATACATATTTATACCCTCGCAAGGCTTGTAATATACTAATCCACCATATTGACTTTTTTTATCTACTATGCTAGTTCAGTCACTTAAATCTAGGTATAAATATTAATTTTTTTATGGATAAGCTCGTATTTACTTCATTTTAACATCTTTCTAATTATTAATTTGATATTGTGAAAATATTTCCAGCTTCTATGTCTAAGTCTGTTCCCAAAGCTAAATATAATAAAAAAATATGAATATATACATTTTTAAAAAGATAAAAAGGAAAATGTGTTCCAGTTTTTTTCTTTATTATTTTCTGCGTGAATTTTCACACAAACCTAGAAATTCTATGCCCTATATTTTTTAATAAAAGATTCCTTTGAAGAGGCATATAAGATTAAGAGTGTATTATTTTTAAGGGGCATTTTTCATTAAAAAAGACTAGGGGCTAGAAAGCTTAGCTTCTTATTGGCTATTTATAGCTTTAACCCTTAGTCTTTGTCTTAACTATTAACTTTTTCTACTTCTTTCTTCTCTTCTCTTTTTTTCTTATCCCTGCTTAAATTTCTAAAGACTAGGCCTTCTCCCCTAACTGATATTCTTATGCTTTCATCTCTGTTAAGTTTGCCATCTAGGATATCTTCTGCTAGCCTATCGTCTATCATTTTTGTGATGTGACGTTCTAGTGGTCTTGCCCCATATTCTGGGTCAAAGCCTTCTTTGGCTAGAAGTTTTACTAGCTTTTGATCATAGTTTATATCTAGGTCGATTTCATTTAGTCTTTCTTTTGTTTTTTCAAGCATTAGGCCTGTGATTTCTTCGATTTCTTTTTCTCCTAAAGGCTTAAACATTATTACTTGATCGAGCCTATTTAGAAATTCTGGAGCAAAGGAGTCCTTGATGGCCTTTTGTATTATATCCTTTGTTCTTTCTTCGTTTATCTTTTTTTCATCTTCTAGTTCAAAACCTATAGTCTTGGTCGTGCTAAGACTTCTTACTCCGACATTGCTGGTCATTATTATAATCGTATTCTTAAAATCAACAGTTCTTCCTTGACCATCTGTAAGTCTTCCGTCATCTAGGATTTGTAAAAGTAGGTTGAATACGTCTGGATGAGCCTTTTCTATCTCATCAAAGAGGACAACCGAGTAAGGATTTGTCCTTACAGCTTCAGTTAGCTGACCGCCTTCTTCATAGCCTACATAGCCTGGAGGGGAACCCACTAATCTTGAAACTGCAAATTTCTCCATATATTCACTCATGTCAATTCTTATTAGCTTATCGACTGAGCCAAATAAGTCTTGGGCTAGGGTTTTTGCAAGATAGGTCTTTCCTACACCAGTTGGTCCTACAAAAATAAAGGAGCCTATTGGTTTTTTTGGATCTTTAAGACCTACACGGGCCCTTTTTATTGACCTTGCTACTGAATCTATGGCATCTTTTTGACCTATTACTGCCATTTTTAGCTCTTTGTCAAGCCTTGAATATTTTTCTTTCTCATCTTCTGTGAGTTTTTCAACTGGGACTTTGGACCATTTTGCTACAACACTTGCTATATCATCATAGGCTATAAAGAGTTTATCCTTATTTTCCTTTTCTTTTTCTTTTTCGATTTCTAGGTCAAACTTAGCTTGGTTTATCTTATCTCTAAGCTCTGCTGCTGTTTCGAAGTCTTGATCTCTTACAGCTTTTTCTTTTTTTATAAGCAAATCTTCTAGGAAATCTTTGTTAGAACTTGCTTCTCCCTCTTCTTGGTAGGCTCTTATTCTAAGCTTAGCGCAGGATTCATCTATTAAATCTATCGCCTTATCAGGTAGAAACCTATCTGTTATATACCTATCCGATAATTCTACTGCAGCTTTTATTGCATCTTCTCTTATTTCTACCCCATGGTGGGCTTCATACTTATCCTTTAGGCCTTCTATGATTTTTCTTGAATCGTCAAGGCTAGGCTCATCGACTTGAATTGGTTGCATACGACGGCTAAGGGCAGAATCTTTTTCGACATGCTTCCTATATTCATCTATGGTTGTAGCCCCCATAATTTGTATCTCTCCCCTGGCAAGAATTGGCTTTAGGATGTTTGCCGCATCCATTGATCCTTCGGATGCTCCAGCCCCAAGAACCATGTGAAATTCATCTATAAATAAGATTACATCGTCTCTTTTTTCTAATTCTTCAAATAGTTTCTTTAATCTATCTTCGAAATCTCCCCTGTACTTACTTCCAGCTATCATGCTGGCAAGGTCAAGGCTTAGTATTATCTTATCTTTTATAATTTTTGGTACGTCTTCATCGACAATTCTTTGGGCAAGACCTTCTGCTATAGCGGTTTTTCCTACACCAGGTGCTCCTATAAGAATAGGATTGTTCTTTCTTCTTCTCATAAGAATTTGTATAAGTCTTTCTATCTCGTCATCCCTACCTATAACAGGGTCGATTTTGCCAGCCTTAGCAAGGTCATTTAGGTTGTTTGTAAATTTACTTACATTTTCAGAAAATTCAGATGATGAGGCATTTGCCTTATAGACTTCCCTCAACATGTTTTCTAGATTGTTGGCTATAATATTCTTATCAATACCTGATAAGAGAAACATAAGGTTGGTAAAGGAATCGTCATCATTAATTATCGAAAGAAGAACATCTTCCTCGCTTGCCATAGAACTTTTCCTTTTCATGGCAATCTGCCTTGCTCTTTCAAAAATATCCCTTACATTTTTGGAAAACTCTGTGGCAGGTCTTTGGCAAGTTCCCCTGCCTATGTTGTTTATTACAATTGATCTAAAAAGATCATAATTCGCCCCACTTTTTTCTAAGGCCTTGTTGGCTATGGAGCCTGTTTTCATCAAGGCAAGTAGGAGGTGTTCGCTTCCTATATAATCATGATTTAGGGAATACGACTCTCTTCTTGCCTGGGAGGTAAGTCTATTTAGTCTATTATTTTCCATTATCGCTCCTCAATATATTCCTTTAGAAATAGGTTTCTTCTATCATCCCTATTTCCCTCATACTTATTCTTTGTTAGGTTAAATATAAGATAGTCTAGTTCATCATTTGTAAAATCAGTATCGAAGGCTAAAAGTCTGTATTTTTTAAGACCATAGAGGTCTTTTGCTAAAAGCTCCAAGCTCTTATCAAGACCAAGCTTTAGATTACTTAACATAACTTCTATATAATCTTCAATCTCAGCTTCTTTTATACCATTTAAAACTAGATAATCTCTTCTAAATCTTCTCTCATTTCTCACTAAAATATCTAGGGCCTTCTCAAACTTGGCTAAAATCTTGTCTATATCCTTCCAATAATTGCCGATGTTCTTTAGAAGATACAAGTCATCAGCATATCTCTTGTAATTTTTAGGAACAAACTTTTGCAAGTAGATAGCTTCGTGGATGAGGCTTTGCTTTAAGCCAAAATACGCCTTCTCGTCATCAACCATAGCAAAAAAGAAACATTTTACGAAAATCTCAAGGCCATTTCCCGTATTTCTCCCATCCTGGGTCAAATAACCATACTCAGGAGAAAAGGCAAAATCTAAACTTTCATCAAGGCCTTCTTCAAGCAAGGAAGCCTTCTTGTAGGCCGATTTCAAGTCGAGATTAAAATCCCTAACATTTATTGACAAGTGGTCTCTATCATTTATAACTATAATATAATCATCTTCAAAGACAAGACCAATCTTTAGGGCCTTGGTGGTACAATCTTCACTAAGAACGAAAGAATTTATGAGTTCATTAAGGGTATTCTCATCTAATTCTTCTAGAAGGATTAGCCTATCTCCAAAAATCCCCCTGAATATATCTATAATCTCCCCACTCGCCTCATAGGACATGGAAGCTGGAAAATCATAGCCTCTGATATTTCTCCTAAGGGAGAGATTAGAAGATAGGATTATATCTTTTGTATATTCTATCAATTTTTCACCTGCATGTTCAATTCGTCTATCTGCTCTTTTATCTCAGCTGCCTTCTCATAATCTTCAATCTCTACTAAAACTTGGAGTTGTTCTTGAAGATTTTTAATTTTTACAGCTATATCCTTAAAGTCCCTCTCTCTTCTAGGAAACTTTCCTTCATATAAGCTGTAATTGTTAAAGGTTTTAAGAATCTTATCTGTAAGCCTATCATCAAACTTATAACAGTCTGGACAAGCAAAGATACCCTTTCTAATAGAAGATGTTAGGTTGCCACAAGTAGGGCAAGAATCATCAGCAAGATTATTTAACAATCCATAGGAATAATTATTCTCCTTGAACCTATAATCATAATACGAATCTATAACTTCATCGAGGCTTGGCAAAAATTGATCAATTAAGTTCTCGATTTTTTTCTTATCAAGCTTTTGAATACCAGTTTTGATTTCGCCCTTATCATCAACAGCAAGGTCTGTGAATTTCATCACACATTCGTTACATAGGTGGAAGTCTTTCTCCTCGCCATTAATTATAGTCTTTACTGTAACAGTCGCTTCATTATCACATCTATCGCATTTCATATCAATTACTCCTCGCCAATAAGCTAAGTAAGATATTTTTTATAATATCTGACCTTATGGCATTTCTCTGTTTAATATCACAAATCCCCGCTAGGGCCTTGTCGCTAATGGCATATCTTGCCATGATACAATCATTGTCTGTAAAATACTTCCTTCTTAACAAATCTCTAAAAAGACTTTCCGCATCGTTTTGGCTCATATGCTTCTTAAGATTTTTGATTAGATAAGAAACGTAAGAATCCTCATCGACTACAGTTATTATCTTAATAAAGCCATTACCTCCACGCTTGCTTTCTATTAGATATCCATTATATGGAGTAAATCTAGTCGAAAGAACGTAGTTGATCTGACTTGGGGCACAATCGAAGCGAAGAGCCAAGTCGTTCCTTCCAATCTCAAGCATGCCATCAACAGAATCCTCTAGCATAGCTTTAAGGAACATCTCTATTTCTGAAGTTAGACCTGCCATAATTCACCACTCTTTCTATATAAATACTAGTCAATTGCATTGACTATCTCTGACCTTCTTCTTTAAAAACAAAGAATCATAATGATTCCTAGTAAAATTGTACTATTTACAAAGGTCTTTTCAAGTTAAGCTCCTATTAGCCTATAAAGACTAGGACTTTTTCTATAAAGACAAAACTCTTATTAGATTGAATCAATCCATAAGAGTTTTATATCCGCCCATAATTTCTTCTAATCTCTTCTATTGTTTCTATTTCCATAGAGAAGAAATAGTCTTAAAAATTGGAGGGCTGTTGCAAGAGTTGCTGCAAGATAGGTGTAGGCAGCAGCTTTTAGCATAGCCTTAGCTCCTTCAAGTTCTTCTCCCGCAAGCATTCCACTTTCATCAATTACCCTTATAGCCCTTCTTGATGCATCAAACTCGACAGGTAGAGTTACCAGTTGAAAGATTAGAACTAAGGAAAATAATATTAGTCCTATATCCAGAAGCTTTTGTTGGGATAAGAATATGCCCAAAAGTATTACTGGAAAGGCAAGTTTAGAACCAAAGTTTACCGCAGGAACTATCCATGACTTAACCCTTAAAGGTATATAGCCTTCCTTGTATTGGATTACATGGCCACATTCGTGGGCTGCTACTGCAATAGAGGCTATAGATGTATCAGTGAAGGACTCCTTTGATAGGGCTACTTCTTTTGTAGCAGGATTAAAGTAGTCGGATAGGCTTCCTCCGATTTTCTTAATAGATATATCATTGTAATTGTTAACATCTAGGATATACTTGGCAGCTTGATAGCCAGTTATCCCCCTATTAGATTTAATCTTACTATATTTACTAAAGGCTTTTTGGATATTAGCTTGGGCAAGCATGCTTATGATTAGGCCTATTATAACCAAGAAGTAGGTCTTATCATAAAACATATATCCAAAAGAATATGGATAATACATAGTTATTCCCTCTTTCATTATTTTTTCTTATTATACCCGATTTTTCATCAATTAAATTTACGCACAGAAAAAGGGCTTCGCAAAGCCCCTCCTCCTTATAGAAAAGAATAAGTTAGTCCTAGTTTTCTAAGGGAAAACTATAAGGAATTAATAATGAAAAACCTAGCTATTTAATAGCTAACTTTATTATAACATCATTTATAATTTTATGCAAACTTTTTCTTGTTTTTCCTATGATTTATATTTATTAACTTATTTAAGTTAATTATACCCTGGCTATCTAGAGTCCATTACGTTTTCCTAATCAAGTGTTCTCTTCGATGGCTTTAGCGTTTTCATTATCGCCTATGAGGACTAGGACATCGTCCTTCTTAATCAAGGTAGTTGGATCAATTTCCATGATCATCTCTCCCTGTCTTTCGAATCCTACTACATTCATCTTGTAGGTATTTCTAAAATCAAGTTCTATAAGAGATTTGCCTATCCAATCCTTGTGGGCCTTGATTTCGATTAGGGAAAAATCATTCGAAAATTGAATAAGCTCGAGAAGGTTTGAGCCTGCAAGTGACCTAGCCAACCTTTCTCCTGTATCAAGTTCAGGATAGACTATTTGATCGGCTCCAATTTTTTTGAGGATTCTAGCATGGGATTGGCTGGTAGCCTTAGCTATTACCTTGCCAACTCCACTATCCTTACAAATTAAAGTAGCCTCGATTGATGCTTCTATGTCTGTTCCTGTTGCGATTATTGCAACATCGTAGTTATTTATTCCCAAAGACTTCATGGCTAACTCTTCGGTAATGTCCGCTTGGGCAGCACTTGATACAAAATTCGCTATTTTTTCTACCTTTGTGTAATTAGAATCTACTGCTGTTACATAAATGCCTTTTTCAAAAAGCTTGGTTGCAACAGAATAACCGAATCTTCCTAGACCTAATACAATAACATTTTTTTCCATAATCCCTCCTAACCTATACTAATAAAACATTCTGGATATCTGATTAACTTCTCATCTGGCTTGAGACCGAAAGCAAAGGCCATAGTCATTGGACCAATCCTTCCTAGATACATACAAAAACCTAGAAGGATTTTTGCAATTTTTGATAAATCTGCTGTAATTCCCTTAGAAGCTCCAACGGTAGCAAGGGCTGATACAGTTTCATACAAGGTGTCCATAAAATTAAAATCATCAGTAATAGTTATGATAAAACTTACCAAAAACACTATAAAGAATGATATCATAAAAATTGATAAGGCTTTTTTGATTGATTCGTCACTTATATGTTTATTAAAGACGACTGGCTCTTTTTGACTTTTTATAACTGAGTAAGTAGCGAGAGCCAAAACACCGAAGGTTGTAGTCTTGATACCTCCTGCCGTTGATCCTGGAGATCCTCCTATAAACATTAGCCCTATAAGGAGAAGTGCTGTCGAATCCTTTATTTGAGATAAGTTTACAGAATAAAAACCAGCTGTTCTGGCGGATACCGATTGAAAGAAGGATTCTGTAATTGAAGCTTGAAGTCCCTCTTTGATTAAAACTCCCCCCTTTATTGATTCAAGGATAAAAAAGCCTACCGCTCCTACAATAATCAAAACAAGGTTAATTACCAATACCAACTTTGAGTGAGTAGATATCTGCTTAAAATTTTTCTTATAGAAAAGTTCACTTGTAACCATAAAGCCCAAACCGCCGGTTATTATTAATAGCATTATGGTTATATTAACCAAAAGATCTTTTCTAAGTGGATAAATAGAATCCCCCATTATATCAAAACCTGCATTGCAAAAAGCTGAAATAGAATGAAATATAGCATACCATATTCCCTTTCCCAAGCCATAGCTAGGAATAAATCTAATAGAAAGTAATATGGCTCCGAGAGTTTCTACTATGAGGGTAAAGGCTAAGACATACCTAAAGAGTCTAACCATGCCTGCCATGCTTTCTACATTTAATTGCTCCTTTAGAATTTGCCTTGATTTAATGCCTATCTTTTTTCTCAAGATTAAAGGAATTATGGAGGCTAAAGTCATTATTCCAAGGCCTCCTATTTGTATCAAAATAATGATTACAACTTGGCCAAGGCTATTCCAATGATAGCCTGTATTTACAGGACTTAGACCTGTTACGCAAGATGCACTTGCTGCAACAAAGAAAGAATCGACAAGGCTAGTTCTGGTAGCTGAATTGGTAACATAAGGAGTCGTAAGAATTAGTCCTCCTAGGCTTATCAGAATCAGAAAGCCCAAAGACAAAACAAAGGCCGGGTTTTCTGTAAGCTTGTCAAAAGTTCTTTTTAAAAAATTTTTTTGCATTATAACCTTCCTTACACAATCAAAGGGGCCGGCATAAGTAAAGCCCTCCCCTAACTTAAGAGAATTTTACATCTCTTATAAGAAATTGTCAATGATTGAGATAATTTCTTATTTTTATCAAAGCGTCGTGCAAAAGCCACAGAAAAAAATAGAGCCAAGATTAATCTCAGCTCCAAAATTTTTATTCATTTTTAAGCATCTTATCTGAATAACCAAACATGTAGGTTAAAACAAAAGAAACTCCGATAGATATTAATAGCATTAACAAATACATAAAGACATTGTCTAGATACAAGAGTGTACCTGGAATAACTGTTACTGCCATACCAGTTGCTGATAATTTAAAGATTGATGCGAAAAATCCTCCTGCTGCACCACCGACCATAGCCATTACAAAAGGTCTTACAAATCTTAGGTTGATACCAAAAATTGCAGGTTCTGTTATGCCCAAGACTGCTGATAGGGCTGAAGGATAGGCAATTTGTTTAATTTTTTTATCCTTAGTCTTGATTGCAACTGCAAGGACTGCTCCAGCTTGACCTGCGGTAGCTGCTGATATGAGAGCGTTAAAGGCATTTCTACCATTATCTGCCAATAGTTGAACTTCTAGGAAGTTAAATATGTGATGGATTCCTGTAACTACTATCAGTTGTTGGAAACCACCTATTAATAGGCCTGCTATACCGAAAGGAAGTCCCAGAGTCCATTTTGTTGCGTTTAATACTACAACTTCGAGTTGGTGGAAAACTGGTCCTATGGCAAAGAGAGATAGTACACTCATTATAGCAAGAACTAGGAAAGGTGTTAGGAGTAAATCCAAACTATCAGGAATTACCTTTCTTAAATTTCTCTCAAGCTTAGCTCCTATAAAGCCTGATATAAAGGCTGGAAGGACTGTTCCTTGATAGCCTACAACTGGTATGAAGCCAAACATGATAATTGGACTAGCATCTCCACTTGCTACTTGATAGGCGTTTGGTAGGTTAGGATGAACTAGCATAAGACCTAGAACTATACCTATAACAGGGCTTCCCCCAAATACCTTAAAGGCTGACCAAGCTACTAGAGCTGGCAAGAAGGCGAAAGCTGTATCTGTTAAAATTTGCGTCCACATCAAGAAATTTCCTGAAATATCATCTGGAGTCATTGAAAAAATTGCAAGAATTTCCTTTTGAGTCAGAAGACCCCTAAGCCCCATAAATAATCCTGTAGCAACAAGGACTGGAATGATTGGCACGAAAACATCACCAAAAGTCTTTATAGCTCTTTTTAATGGATTCTTTTGGTTCTTCGACTTATTCTCTACAGCTTTTTCGTGTATTTTTGTAAAGTCATCCGAGCTTTTATCCTTCAAACTTTCATAAGCATCAAAAACCTTATTTACAGTTCCTGTACCAAAAATAATTTGGAGTTGGCCTTCATTGAACATTGCCCCCTTAGCACCTTCAAGCTCATTAGCCTTATCCATATTGATTTTATCCTTATCCACTACTTCTATTCTTAATCTTGTCGCACAGTGGGCTACAGAAGAAATATTTCCCCTTCCTCCTGCCGCCTTGATGGCTTCTTCTGCTGCTTTTTTGTAATCCATAATTGCTCCTTTAATAATTACAAGATAAAAATGGGAACGGTTCCGTTAATATTATTATAGCAAAAACGTTTCCTTTGTCAAATTATTTTTAAATTTTTTATTTATTTGTTATTATAGGAGAGGAGGATATATGGCAAATATAAATGATATAGCAAAGGCTACAGGCTTTTCAAAATCGACTATTTCAAGATATTTAAACGATGGCTCTGTAAGTGATAAAACGAAAAAGAAAATTAAAGAGGCTATTGATAAGCTCGGCTATGTTCCTAACTCTTATGCGAGGAATCTCAAAAAGACAAAGACCAATATTATAGGAATTATAATCCCAAATTTTATAGGCTATACAAAAAACACAGCCCTAAATTCTATCAACCTCTTTCTAAAGGATAGTGGATATTCTATGCTTATTTCTTGCTCCAATGACGATATGGATGAAGAAGTAAGGATTATAGAAGAGATGCAGGGGCTTAATGTCGATGGAATAATTCTTTTTGCTTCTAATATTACCAAAAAGCATAAGGAAGTCCTTAAAGATTTAGATACTCCTCTAGTTATTTTTGGCCAAGAGCTTGATGGCTTTAGTTCCGTTATAGCCGATGATTACGAGGCTGGTAGGCTAATGGCAACCTATATCAAAAAACTAAAGCATAAGGAAATTAGCTATTTCGATGTCGGAGAATACGATCATGCAGTAGGCAAGAGATTTAAGGGTTTAAGTGATGTCCTTGAGGGAAGTGGAATAAAAATAAACCACCACCACTTCGACTTCACCAAGAAGACTGCCTACGAAAAGGCCAAGGAAATTTTAGATAGGGAAAAATCAACCTTTTACCTAGGAGCTACAGATAATATTGCCTTTGGTATAATCGAAGCTTTAAGAGAGAAAAACATCAAAATCCCTGACGATATTTCCGTAGCAGGCTTTGGCAATTATGAAATATCATCTATCACCAACCCTTCCCTAACGACCGTAGACTTTCCCTACGATAAGCTCGGAAGGCTTGCCATAGAAAGTTTGATTAATATTATTGAGGGTAACAAAAAAGAAAAAATAAGGCCTGTCAAGGCCAAGCTAATGCTTAGGGATTCTAGCAAATAAGCCTTAGTTTTAAATGATATCTAGGCTAGAAAAAAGGATGAAAATAAATGAAAAAATATTATTTTAAGGAAAAATTTTTCAAGATAACTGATCACTATCCAATCCTCGATGAGGATGGAAAAAAGACATTTTTTGTAGATCAGACCTTTAAGTTCTTGGGCTACGAGGCTAAAGTTTCCGATGCCCACGACAAAGAACTTTTCACTATAAATAGGAAACTCTTATCTTTCCTACCAATTTATTACATATCTTTTTCTGATAAGAGCAAAAAAGATATGACCATAAGGTCTAATCTAGCTTTTTTCAAAAAATCAATAGATATCCTTATGGAAGATGGAAAGATCAACCTTAAGGGTAATTTCTGGGACTATGAATTTAAGATGTTCTATAAGGGAGAGGTCATAGGAGAAGCTAGTAAGAAAATTTTCTCCCTAACTGATCAATATGAATTAAAGGTCTTAGACGAAAATTTCAGCCTAGAGCTTATTGCCCTTTGCCTAGCCCTAAACAATATAAAAGATTTAGAAAACGCATCATCCACTAGTAACGGTTAAGGAGAATTTATGCAAATATCAACAATAACAAAATATATAGAAGACTTAGTAAATACACCATCACCAACAGGTTTCACAAAACTTGCTGAAAAATATCTTATAGAAGAGTTCCAAAAGCTAGGCTATAAGCCTTATCAAACTAACAAGGGCAATGTAGTAGTTCCTGTAGTCGAAGGAGATAAAAATGGCCTTCTTCTTTCAGCCCACGTCGATACCCTAGGGCTTATGGTAAGAAGCATCAAGGCAAATGGAAGGCTCAAGGTAACAAGCCTTGGTGGCTATCCTTTCAATTACGCAGAAGGTGAAAATGTTATAATTCATACCAGATCTGGCAAGACTTTTACAGGAGTTTTTAGATTAAACGAGCCTGCTGTTCACGGATCATCCGACCCAAGAGATGCCAAGAGGGATGATACAAGTATGGAAATCGTGATTGACGAGATTACAAGATCAGCCGAAGAAACTAAAAAGCTTGGGATTTCTCCTGGAGATTTCATATCCCTTGATCCAAGATTTAGAATAGATAATGGCTTTGTTAAGTCCCGCCATCTCGATGATAAGGCAAGTGCTGGAGTCCTCCTAGCCCTCGCTAAGGAGATTAAGGAGAAGAATATCAAAATTAATAGACCCCTCTATATGACCTTTACAATTTATGAAGAAGTTGGTCATGGGGCTGCAAGTGGTCATCCTCAAGGAATAAGAGATATGATAGCTGTCGATATGGGAGTAGTTTATGATGATCTTACTTGCGATGAGACCATGTTATCAATCTGCGCTAAGGATTCTTCAGGCCCTTATAATTATGATCTAACCAACGAACTAGTTGACCTAGCTAAAGAATTAGACCTTTCCTATGGCTTAGATATATATCCTTACTATGGATCAGACGCTTCTGCTGCTGTGGCAAGCGATAATGATTTTCGCCATGCCCTAGTAGGAAGTGGAGTTGCTGCAAGCCATGGCTATGAGAGAACTCACGAGAAAGGCCTTATGAGCCTATATAAATTGCTTTTTAACTTTATACAAAAATAGTTGTAAATAATATAAATTATTATATAATATAGGTAAGCAAAAGGGAGTAGCCCAATTATTCAATCGTCAGAACGGATTTTTTTCCCGGTTGGATAAACCCTAAAAGGTGGCAAGACTTTTGGCATTTATTGCCAAAAGTCTTTTTTATATCTTTTGTGAAAATTTAATGGAGGAAATATGGACTATAAAGGAAGTTTAAACGAAGTAATCAAAAAGCATAAAAGCGATCCTAATCGTGGTCTAACTTCTGATGAAGCAAGAAAAAGACTAGAAGAATTCGGTCCAAACTCAATCGAATCTTCTAACAAAAAATCTCTTGTTAAAAAAATCATCGAGCAAGTTGCCGACCCTATGGTAATCCTTCTTGTCCTAGCTGCCCTTGTGTCAGCTTTTACAGGAGATGCCATAGAATGTGCTATAATCATAGCCATTGTTGTTATCAACGCTATTATGTCTATAATCCAAGAAGGTCGTGCGGAAGATTCTGTAGCAGTCCTTCAGAAGATGAGCTCGCCTGAGGCAACCATCATAAGGGATGGAGTCAGAAAAAAGGTTAAGGCAGAAGAACTTGTCCCAGGAGATGTCGTAGTAATAGAAACTGGTGATATTATCCCAGCCGATTTGAGATTGTTAGAATCAAGCAACCTCCAAATCGATGAGTCATCTCTTACAGGAGAATCTGTTGCCGTAGAAAAAGATTTTAATAAAGAATTTAATGAAGATATAGGAATCGGTGATAGGGATAACTTCGCCTTTTCTTCTTCAATTGTAACCTATGGCCATGGTAAGGGCCTTGTTACAGCTACAGGAGCTAATACAGAAATAGGAAAAATCGCAAGGAGCCTTGAAAATGTAGAGGCCAAAGATACTCCTCTCCAAAGACAATTAAAGAGATTATCAAAATTGCTTGCAGTTTTAGTGGTTGTAGTTTGTATCTTAGTCTTTGTGGTAGGATATTTTAGATCAAACATGGGTATATTAGAAAACTTCATGATAGCAGTCTCCCTCGCTGTTGCTGCCATACCAGAAGGCTTAACCGCTGTTGTAACTATTGTTTTATCAATAGGCATGAATAGGATGGCAGAAAGAAAGGCTATTGTTAAAAATCTCCTCTCAGTTGAAACCCTAGGCTCAACAACTGTCATCTGTTCGGATAAAACTGGAACCCTCACCCAAAACGAAATGACCATCACCAAAATTTATACTGATGAAAATGAATTTGAGGTAGAAGGTTCAGGTTATGAACCAGTTGGAGATATTAGAGATGATAAGGGAGAAATTGTAAAAAACCATGAGCAAATCAAGCTTTTAATGACTATAGCAAGCCTTTGTAATGATGCAAATCTTACTAGAGAAGATAACTCCTACAAAATTACAGGCGATCCTACCGAAGGAGCTATGCTAAGCTTTGCTGAAAAATGGAATATAAACCAAGAAAATCTTAACGAAAAACATCCAAGGCTAAATGAAATTCCTTTCGATTCTACAAGAAAGATGATGACCACCTTCCACGAGCAAGAAGGTGAATACTATGCCTTTACCAAGGGTGCTCCAGACATTATCATAAGTAAGTGTTCCAAGGTCTTGCTTGATGGAAAGCTAGTAGATTTTAGTGAACAGCTAAAGAAAAAGGCCCTCGATGTGAATACCGACCTTGCAAGCCAAGCCCTAAGGGTCATGGCCTATGCCTTTAGACCACTAGAAAGCATGGATATAGACCTTACTACAGAAAATATTGAGCACGATATGGTCTTTGTAGGACTTACTGGCATGATTGATCCACCAAGACCTGAAGCTAAGGCTGCCGTAAAAGAATGTCACGAATCTGGAATTGACGTTATCATGATTACAGGTGATTATTTCGAAACAGCCCTTGCCATAGCAAAGGAATTAGGAATTGCTACTAGTAGAGACCAAGCCATGCAAGGAAGCGACCTAAATAACAAGACAGATGCTGAAATAAGAGAGATTGTAAAAACTAAGAGAATTTTCGCTAGAGTTTCTCCAGAAAATAAGGTTCAATTGGTAAAAGCCTTAGGAGAAAATGGAGAAATAGTAGCCATGACTGGAGATGGAGTAAACGATGCTCCAGCTATAAAAAATGCAGATATCGGTATATCAATGGGTATAACAGGAACTGACGTTGCCAAAGATACGGCAGATATGATTCTTGTCGATGATAACTTTGCAACAATTGTAAATGCAGTAGAAGAAGGCAGGGTAATCTTTGCAAATATCAAAAAATTTGTCTCCTTCCTCCTATCTTGTAATATAGCAGAAGTCGCCATAGTATTTTTATCAATCCTATTTGGCCTTCCAAGCCCTCTTACCCCTATCCAACTCTTGTGGCTAAATCTTGTTACAGATGCCTTCCCAGCCCTTGCCCTTGGTGTTGAACCAGCAGAGCCAGGCATCATGAAAGAAGATCCAAGAGATCCTAGAAAATCAATTATATCTGGAAAGACAAGGACAAATCTTATTTCCCAATCAATCTTTATCACGATTGCAGTCCTTCTTTCCTATGTAGTCGGCCTAAAATTAATCTTCCCTGATTCAATAGAGGGAGCCCATACCATGGTATTTGCAACTTTAATTACAAGCGAACTTCTAAGAGCCTTCTCAGTAAGGTCAGAAAAATATACTCTCAAGGAATTAGGCTTTGCCTCAAACCCACAACTAATAAAGGCAACCATCCTATCCTTTGCCCTCTTATTGCTTGTAATGTATGTTCCTATACTTACTAAATTGTTCGAAGTAGTAGCCCTAACTTGGGAGTGGATACCAGTTCTAATCCTTTCCCTCATACCACTAATACTCGGAGAGATTGCAAAAGTCGCTAGAAGAAAATAAAAACATTCAAAGATTGCCTACATGAAATTCTTGTAGGCAATTTGTTTGTATAAACATTAAATTGTAGCTATAAGCAGGTACGCTTACTTTTTATAAGCCAAGCACAATACCTAGACCTGCTGACAAAATTATTATAAATATAGGATTTATCTTTTTAAACTTAATAAGCATAAGAAAAAATATTGTAAATAAAACTATTGGGATTGGTCTAAATAAATCAATTAGTCTATAAGTTTGCCTAAAGCTTTCAAGATCAAATAAACTTAGAAGAAGAACTGAGCTCATAGCTCCAAGGATTAGTCCTGCTGTTGCTGGACGAAGGGCAAGGAAGGCGTCCTTTACTATTTTTGAATTTTTGAAACTATCCATAGCTCTTGCAATAAATAAGATAATGATAACTGGAGCTGTTATTAAAGAAAGGGTTGCAAGTAGACCTCCTAGGTTGCCGTAGGCGTTTATACCTGCATAAGTTGACATATTTATGCCTATTGCCCCTGGAGTCGATTCTGAAACAGCTATCATATCTAAAAGCTCTGCTGACGAAAAATATCCAAACTTCTCCCCTATATCATATAGAAAGGGAATAGTCGCCATACCTCCACCAACCGCAAAAAGTCCAACCTTAAAAAATTCCCACATAAGTCTAAGCATCTTTTTTTCTCCTTCCGAGAAATACACCAAAAATCCCAACGCATACTACCACAAGTATAGGAGAAATTGATAAAAGGCCTATGGCTATAAAGGTTACAAGAAATATAGAAAATTTAAGCTTAGTGTTGGCATCTTTCTTGATCATCTTTACCACTGAATAAAAGACTAGGGCACAAACTCCTATCCTTATACCAGAAAAGGCATGTTGAACAAGGGCAAAATCACTAAAATTTTTAAGAAACTTAGCTATTATTGTAATTATTATTATAGAAGGAGTAACAAAGCCAAGGCTTGCCACTATCCCTCCAAAATTTCCTGCGACATTGTAGCCACAAAAAGTCGAAGTGTTAATGGCAATAATACCTGGAGTCGATTGGCCGATAGCATAGTAGTCTAAAATCTCTTCATGACTTGCCCATTTTTTCTTTTCTACGACTTCTCTTTCCAAAAGTGGAAGCATGGCATAGCCCCCGCCAAAGGTAAAAAGGCCGAGTTTTGCAAAAGTTAAATAAAGATCTAATAAAGTATTCATAGTATCTCCTTAGCCTAATTATATAATAAATCTATCTATGAGGCAAAGCGGTATAATGGGTCTAAGTTTAGCTAGAAAGAATAAAAACTAATGAATTAAGAAATGTACTAAGAGCTAAACGTGAAAGGATAAAAATGTACGGACTATTATTTGATGTTGACGGAACCATACTCGACTCCATGCATATTTGGATAAAGCCTCTCGAAGACCTCTTCAAAAAATATGGCAAGGACCTTAACAAAATCCCCAAAGAAGAAAAGGGAGAGCTAGAAGCTTATTCTTTTGAAGATATGTGCGGATACTTGGCAGAAAATCTCAGCTATGATATGACTAAGGATGAGGTGAAAAACTTCTTTGAAGAAAGGATAGATAAAGCCTACAGCAAAGAACTTATGCCCAAAGAAGGAGCCATAGATTTTCTTAAAGCTTTAAAGAAAAAAGGCTACAAGCTATCTGTCGCATCATCTACAAACCACACCTACCTAGAAAAAGCCTTCCAAAGACTAGGCATAAGCGATATCTTCGATTTTTTTGCGACACCAGAAATAACCGGCCTAAAAAAATCCCAAGGCGAATATTGGAAGTATTCCATAGATAAGCATAAGAAAAAGCCTTGTGATTTAATACTTTTTGATGATGCCCTCTATGCTATTAAGGCCGCCAAAAAAGAAGGTATAAAAACTGTTGGAATAAAGGACTTTCCTTGGAATGAAAAAGAATGGGAATTCATAAAAAAAGAAGCCGACTACTATGTAGATAATCTCGCTTCTTTCGATTTCGATAAAATATTAAAGGACTAATCCTTATCTATTATAGGCTTTACTCCCACAAGGAAGTAAGGCCTTTTATATTTTTTCTTTTAGCTTAATTACTTTTTTTCTAAGGAAAATTAGGGAGAAAATCCCCTTCAAATTACTTGATAAGCTCATAGAAATCCACACTCCGTGAACTCCAAAAAAAGGCATAAGGATCAAGGAGATTGGTATTCTAGATGTGTTCATTACAAGACCTATTATAGATGGAGTCTTGGTATCAGCTAAGCCGTTGAAGACTCCTGCCATACCTATTTCTATAGCCATCATAAGTTGGCTTAATGAAAGTATCAAAAGATAATCAGCACCAAGGCCTATCGCTTTTATATCATCCGAAGTAAAGAGCCTAAATAAATCATACCTAAAGATGAACAAGACAAGACTTGCTATAAGACCGATACTTGCTACAAGCTTTAAGCTTACCTTGATAATATCAATCACCCTTCTAAGTTTGCCTGCCCCATAATTTTGTCCTACCAAAGCTTGGATTCCAACTTGGATTCCCTCGGTCGTATTCCAAGAAATCGACTCGAGTTGAGCTCCAATAGATGCAACCGCAACAGGAACAGGTCCAAAACTTGCCATAAATCTATTTAAAATCATAGATATTGACGCATGAAATCCACTCAAGATTCCGGCAGGAAGACCTAACTTAAAAATCTCCACCTGCCAATCCATCCTATAATCAATACCAGAAATCGCCTTTTTTATTAAATCGTCTTGCCTAATAACTGCTATCAAAAAGCAAAGACTAACCAAAAACTGACTAAAGATAGTAGCTATAGCAGCTCCACTTATAGAAAGGGCAGGAAAAGGCCCTAGACCAAAGATTAAAAGAGGATCTAGGATCATGTTGGCAAAAAGACCTATGGCATTTATCTTAAAAGGAGTAATGGAGTCTCCCAAGGCAGTAAAGGATTGGGAAAACATGGGGTTGATAAAAAAGAAAATCAGACCACAGCCTATTATAAAAAGATATTTCTTAGCAAATAACTCAGAGGCTTCTCCTAGATGATAAGCCTCTATAAAGACATTTCTAATAAGAAGGACAAAAATAGTAAAGGAAAAACCTATGATAAGGGCCTGTATTATCCCATTATTTATGACTCTTACCGTTTCCTTCTCATTTCCCTGGCCAAAAGATTGAGAAGCGTAAACTCCCGTTCCAACCTTTGGTATAAGGCCCAAAGAATTGGCAATCCAAAAGACAAAACCAGCGATCCCTACTCCTGCAACAGCATCAGTACCGAGTTTTGATATCCAAATCATATCTACAAAACCATAGGCTATTTGTATAAAGGCAGTTAGGGCTAGGGGAATAGAAAGCTTTACCAAAGTCTGCCAAATTGGTCCCCTAGTGAGATCTAATTTTTGATTCATCTCTTTTATCTCCTTTCTTTTATCAATTAAAACAATAAATTCAAATTAATCTGTTAATATTTTATTATTGAACAACAATATTTCCCCCTTGTCAAAGATTATCTTAAATAATCAGGACTGTATTTTATCAAAAAGCATGCTAATTTAAAAATATCTTGGGATGCCAACTTATTTTTCTTCGATAAAATTTAATTAGCCTTTAAAAATTTTCTTTTTTGCGGTATAGTACATCATTATATCATACTAATAAAGTTTATTAAGTTGATGGTCTATGCTAAGCTAAAGGGGCTTACTTGAGACTTGTATTAAGTTAGGAGAAATTATGGAAAACTTAAATGTAATTATTGGCAAAATTAATTCCTTGCTATACTTTCCCATACTTGTAGTTTTACTTATTGCTGTGGGTCTGTATTTCACAATAAGAACAGGCTTTATCCAAGTAAGCCTTCTTAAAGAAGCTTTTAAGGTTATAAGGGAAAAACCAGAAGATTCATCAGATGTATCAAGCTTCCAAGCCCTTATGATTTCGACAGCTTCAAGAGTCGGAACTGGAAATATAGTTGGTGTATCTTCTGCTATATGCTTGGGTGGCTATGGAGCAGTATTTTGGATGTGGCTTGTAGCAATTATTGGTGCTGCTAGCGCTTTCGCTGAATCAACCCTCGCACAAATTTACAAAAAGAAGGGAAAACACAGCTCTTATGGTGGCCCTTCCTACTATATAGAAGAAGGTCTAAAGAGCAGAGGTCTTGGCGTAGTATTTTCTACCGCCCTAATAGTTTGTTACGCAGTAGGCTTTAATATGCTTGCAAGCTTCAACCTCCAATCATCTTTCGCTTCTTATCCGATTTATGATGCAAATATAACACCAAAAATCATAGGCGGATTCTTCGCCATAGCCGTTGCTTTTGTAATCCTCGGCGGTGGCAAGAGAATTATAAAAATTACCCAAGGACTCGTGCCTTTTATGGGAATTATCTTTGTAATAGTATCTTTGATAATGATTTGCTTAAATATTGCTAGGATTCCTGAAGTCTTTAGAAGAATATTTGAAGATGCCTTTAACTTTAAGTCTATATTTTCTGGTCTTGCAGGTTCTTCAATGATCTTAGGTATGAAAAGGGGCTTATATTCTAACGAAGCTGGTATAGGTTCTGCACCAAATGCAGCAGCCGCTGCCAAGGTAAGCCACCCTGTTAAACAAGGTCTAGTACAAATGATATCAGTTTTTATTGATACCCTCTTGATCTGTTCAGCCACAGCCTTTATGGGTCTAAGCTCAGGTATTGAACCAACAGCTGCCCTTGACGGAGCTCCTTTTATCCAAGAAGCTTTGGCAAGTGTCTTCGGTTCTCTAGGCTATTACTTTATATCAGCCTCCCTAGTCCTCTTTGCCTTTACAACTTTTATCGGCAATCTATACTATGTAGATTCAAACTTCGATTATCTTTTTGGCAAACAACTTGAAGAAAAACAAAGAGTTCCTTACAGACTAATAGCTGCCTTCCTAATATTTTTTGGAGCAATCCAAGAGCAAGCCTTTGTTTGGAACCTATCCGACCTCTTTATGGGAGTTATGGCCCTAATAAATCTACCAGCTATTATGGTCCTATCAAATAAAGCCCTAGCCTGCCTAAAGGATTATAGAAAACAAATAAAAGAAGGTAAAGACCCAAGCTTTGTTTCCAAAAGTATAGGAATCAAAGAAGAATTAGATTATTGGAAATAAAATTTCGCACAGAAAAAGGCGATGCTCTAGAATAGAAAAACTATTCTAAGCATCGCCTTTTTTTTAATCTCTATTTACCATCTATATATTTAGCCTTTAGCTTTAGGGCTGATGGGCAAACTGCTATACCACCTTCGCCTGTTTCTCTAAGGGCTGCTGGTAGGGCATCTCCAACTCTCTTTAGGGCATCTACCGCTTCATCAAAAGTAACTACCATCCTCACTCCTGCCATAGCCATATCGGCACTTGCTAGGGTATTCATTACTCCATTAGCGTTTCTAATGTTGCAAGGAAATTCTACCATACCTCCGATTGGGTCGCATACCAAGCCCAGGATATTTAAGATTGCTGCTGTCGCTGCATTTTCTTGAATCTTTATATCATAGCCCCTCAAGAAACATACAGCTGCCGCTGCCATTGCTGCAGCAGAGCCTGTTTCTGCTTGACATCCACCTTCTGCACCAGCAAAGGTCGCATTATCGAAGATTACTTGGCCTACAATACTTGCCACTAGGAGGGCTTTTTTAAGATCCTCATCGCTGGTCTTATACTTATATCTCATAGTCATTAGAGTCGCAGGAAGGATTCCTGAAGAGCCTGCTGTTGGTGCAGCAGCGATAATTCCCATAGCTGCATTAATTTCTGAAGTAGAAAGGGCCATAGCCATAGCTATTGATGGAATCTCGCCAAGGACAGACTCTCCCTTTAAGAAATAATCATGCATTGTTTTTGCATTTCCACCAGTCATACCCGTAACAGAATATACTTCTGTTTCGAGGGCTGCCTTAGCAGAATTTTTCATAACATCTAGGGTTCTTTGCAATCTATCCCAGATTTCTTCTTCACTCTTGCCTGTATTTTCTATTTCGTCTTCTAGGGCTAGTTGCCAAAGTTCTTTATTTTCTTCTTCACATCTTTGTTTTAATGATTTCATAGTAGTTATCATACTAAACTCCTATATATTTTAGGAAGGTAAAATCCTTACCTGCCCTTATTTTTTCTAAGATATCTTCTCTAAGTGGATCATCTAACTCGCATACCAACATAACATTGTTGCCTTCTTTGATAGTTTTCATAGTGTTGATATTATAGCCATTATCAAAGAGAACACCTGAAACGAAAGCTATAACTCCCTTTTGTTCAGCATAGGACATAAAGAGGGTAGGCTTGTTGGCCTTAAATTCAATAGAGTTGCCATTCATCTTTGTAATAACTATAGCTCCACCACCAATGGATGAGCCTTGAACTGAAAGAGCTGGTCTATCTGGATACTTGAAGACAATATTAACTGTATTTGGATGAACATCTCCTAGATCTGTTTCCACAAAAGAATATTTTATCCCTGCCTTATCAGCATAATCAAAAGAATGGATTATTCTTTCATCTTCTGGGTCAAAACCCAAGACTCCTCCTACAAGAGCCCTATTTGTACCATGTCCCTTGTAGGTTTTGGCAAAGGAACCATGGAGGTAGAAGATTACTTCGTTGAAATTTCTATCTACCATACGTCTTGCTGTATGAGCTATCTTACAAGCTCCTGCTGTATGAGAGCTTGAAGGCCCAACCATATTTGGACCTATAATATCGAATACAGATACATTTACTGTCATAATCACTCCTTAATAAACAAAGGGCAGCATAAGCCACCCCATACTTTTTTGCAAAGGTAAATAGGCCGCGGCCTAGTTAAATTTTACTGGATCTCTCATCCAATATTTTTACCCAATATTTTCTTCTTGCAAATTCTTAACTCTTACTTCAAAAATAGATTATACAAGAGGATAAAGGGTATGTCAAGCATTTTAGTCAAACGTTTTCAATAGCTTGCTTATTAAAGGATTTCTTATAAATCCCCCAATCAATCTCTGTATCATCTTGCTTTTTTATATTACCCTTGTAATATGGTATATAGATAAACGAATTTATCAAAACATTTTCCTGATATATTAGAGGATTTTATAGATTTATCCAACAAATTTACAAGCAGGCATTTTCCTCATATTTTTTGAAGTTTAAGCAAGCTCTTATGGCTCATTCTTATTCATTGTAACCACAAGATTTATCGCTTGCTATGAACTTTCCTTCTAATAGATTTCTTCCTTGGCTATAAAATCTATTTGACCCATCCCAAGCCTTATTTCTTAGTTCATCTATAAGACCATAATTTTCTCTATGAATTATCAGAGATATTTCTGTTAAATCATAAGATGTAAGCATGGCCAAGTCCCCATCGCTATCTCCACCTACCATTATAGGCCCGTAGTTAGTGGCATTTTTGATAAGTTTATCTATGGTTTCAACCTTGCCTTCTCTGATGCTTATTGGATAAGTTTTATCAAGACTTGGAAGTATCTTTCCTCCTAAATCCCTTTCTAATCTTAATCCTAGGACCTTTTTTTTACTTAGTTTGTAGAAATTATCCTCATCGCTAGCAAAGGCCCTTACCACGTCTATGAAGGAGGCTGATACTATGTAGGTGTCTATGCCATTTTCTTCGAAAGTTTTATAGAGATCTACCATCTCAGGAAGGGGTCTTATTCCTACGAAATAATCTATAGAGACCCTGCCAGCTTTTGATTCTATAGCTGGCGAAGTAAAGTTTTCCACCCTTATTTTTTCTTTTCTCATGGCTTCATAGGCCTCTTTGCAGAGGGCTTCGACTTCTTGGGTCTTGTAATTTTTCAAAAGAAAGCTCATCCAACAATAAGGATCCTTTGCCTGCCTGTCATAATCGCTTACCCTATATCTATAAAACATCTTTGTTACAAATTCCTTGTAGTGGTCGCTTTTCTTTAGCTCATCAAGACTTTGATTTCCTCCGAATTTATCAAGCCTTTTGTATAGGAACTCATAGGCCTTTTTGATATCATAGGCTATAAGGTCAATGTTTAATCTCTTATTTTCAAGATTATTATATTTATCGTCATAGAAATTCTTATCTACATTCTTGATTATTAGGTCAAAAAACTCGTCAACTTCCATCTTAAAGCTAAGATTTGTTATCATATAATAGAGAAGAGCCTCCTCTACATCGCCTATAATAGAGGTATTATCCCAATCAAAGACAGCAAAGGGTCTCTTGTTGGGGTCATAGGCTGGACTGTCTATACCATGTTTTGCTATTAAGTTGTTAATTGCTCTATAATTTTTTTCATCCCAATTTAATCTTTTAATGTAGTTTTTCATTTATCTTCCTATCAAATCATATTTCTTGGATCTACTATTTCTAAAAACTTCCCATCTTCTATAAAAGCTAGTTCTTTGTTAGCTTCTCTTAGACTTAGACCCTTTTTGTAGGCATATTTGGCAAGAACTGCTGCCTTGTCATAGCCTATATAGGGGCTAAGAGCTGTAACTAGCATGAGGGATTTGTCAAGATTTTCCTTAATTTTTGCTTCGTTTGCGAGAAGGCCTACAAGCAAGTTCCTCCTAAAGGATGCCATTGACTTAGTTAGAAGCTTGATAGATTTTATCATATTATAAATTATCAAAGGCATATAGGTGTTAAGTTCCAGTTGACCGCAAGCATTAGCAAAGGTTATGGCGGTATCATTTGCCATAATTTGAATGGCTACCATCGTTAGCATCTCGACTTGAGTCGGATTTACCTTGCCGGGCATTATAGAAGATCCTGGTTCATTTGCGGGTATAAGCAATTCTCCTATACCAGTTCTTGGTCCACAAGATAAAAATCTAATGTCGTTTGCAATTTTATTTAAGTCTTCTGCAAGTACCTTAATAAGTCCATGTACTGTCGCCATAGCCTGCTTGGAAGATAGACCTACGAATTTATTTCTATCTTCTATTAGTTTAAGGCCACTTAGCCTTTCTAATTCTTTTACCATTAGCTTGCTGTAGCCTTCCGGAGCATTAAGACATGTTCCTACTGCAGTCGCTCCTATTGGAAGAAGCCTTAATTCATCTATTCCCCTTATTAATCTATCCCTATCTCTTCTTATTATTTCTCCATAAGCTCCAATTTCACTAAAAAGACCCATGGGGGTTGCATCTTGGAGGTGGGTCCTTCCAGTTTTTATAATACCTTCAAATTCGCTTGCTTTCTTGTCCAAGGCTCTTATAAATTTATCAATTTCTCTTAAGAGTTCATTTTCAATCAAGCTAAGGCTTGCTAGATGCATGGCTGTTGGGAAAGTATCATTTGAGCTTTGAGACTTATTCACATGATCATTTGGATGAATTAATAACTCTCCTGCCTTTTCATTAGCTATATGGGCTATTACTTCATTAACATTCATATTGCTTTGAGTGCCAGATCCAGTCTGCCAAACAGTTAGGGGAAAGTTGTCATCAAAATCTCCACTAAGAATCCTATCTACGGCATAGATTATCAAATCCTTCCTCTTATCATCAAGCTTATTAAGCTTGTTATTTACAAGGGCAGCTGCCTTTTTTATTAGGCTTAGGGCCATGATTTGCTCTTTTGGCATTAGATCTAAGCCTTGTGGAAAGTTTTGGTAAGATCTTTGTGTTTGGGCACCCCAATACTTGTCGGATTCTACTTCGATTTCACCCATGCTATCTTTTTCAATTCTATTATCCATAGCTAATCCTTGTTTATGTTCTCTTCATCAATAATTCCTGCTTTGGTCATATTTTCATAGTCTAGTATCTTATCAATCTCTTCTTTTGTCATAATCTTATCTCTAATGAGAATCTCTCTTACGGATACCCCCGTTCTTAGGGATTCCTTGGCAACTCGACTAGCCCTATCATAGCCAATGTGTGGGGCAAAAGGAGTAATTATTGCAACTGAGTTTTCTACCTTCTTTTCTAATTTTTTCTTATCTGAACTTATTCCGTCTATGCAGTTTGTATAAAGGGTATAAACTCCTGCCTTTAGGGTTTTTAAGGATTCAAATAAGCTGTAAAATATTATAGGTTCAAAGGCGTTAAGTTCAAGTTGACCTCCCTCAACAGCCATAGTTACAGTTATATCATTTCCTATAACTAGAAAGGCCACTTGATTTACAACTTCTGGTATAACAGGGTTAACCTTACCAGGCATTATTGATGAGCCTGCTTGTTTGGCAGGTAAATTGTAATCGCTAATTCCTGTTGTAGGTCCTGAAGAAAGAAGCCTTAGGTCGTTAGATATCTTTGATAAGTTGCTAGCTAAAGTCTTTAGGACAGAAGAAGCGAATAAAAAACAATCCAAGTTTTGGGTCGCATCTACCAAATCATCTGCTTGGAAAAGCTCTATACCACAAATTTCAGAAAGGATAGGAACTACTTCTTTGATATATTTATCATCCGCATTAAGTCCCGTACCTATGGCTGTCCCTCCCAAGTTAAGGTAGGATAATTGACGAATTGCCGCATCAAGCCTCTCGTAATCCCTTCTTATGGCCTTGGCATAGGCACTAAATTCTTGGCCCAGCTTTATTGGCACTGCATCTTGGAGTTGAGTCCTGCCCATTTTTATATAAGAATCAAATTCCTTAGCCTTTCTTTCAAATGAATCTATCAAGTTTTTAACTTCTATTTTCAATTCCATAGTGTATCTTATTAGGGCTATCTTTCCAGCCGATGGTATTACATCATTGGTTGATTGACCCTTGTTTACATGATCATTTGGGTGGATAAACTCGTAAGTTCCAAGCCCTCCTCCCATTAGCTCATTTGCGATATTAGCTATGACTTCATTTACATTCATGTTGAAAGATGTTCCTGCTCCACCTTGGATTGGATCAACTACAAAATACTCAAAAAACTCCCCATCCAAGACCCTATCACAAGCTTTTACTATAGCATCTTTTTTTCTATCAGATAAAATCCCTACCTTGTTATTTTCAATAGCACAGGCTTTCTTGACTTCTACTATAGCCCTGACTAAGAATGGATCCATGTGTCTACCTGTAATATGGAAATTCTCCAAAGCCCTTTGAGAATTAGCTCCATAATAGGCATGCTTTTTTATCTTAATCTCTCCAAGTGAATCACTTTCAAATCTAAAATCTTCCATAAAGCCCTCCTATACAATTATTATAACTCAAGAAAAGGTTTTTTTGAATAGAAAAACAAATTTTATTCATAAAAAAGGACGAAGATCTTTGACCTTCGCCCATAAATTTTGTTTACTTCTTGATAATCCATGCAACCGTTACTTCTGCCTTTAATCTATCAAAAGTATGTTTTTCCCTTGTATTTTTATCTGAATAGTAAGGGTCGTTGATTAGGAAGTATCCATCCTTGTAGGAATCTATTACCATGAAATGACCACCGTTTATGAAATATCCCGGCCCTACTCTTACTACCATAGTTCCTGTCTCTAGGGCTTGGATGAAGGCTTTTTTGTTTACTGGAACGTCATAGGAATTTAGTCCATACACCCTAGGATTTTCTATAAAATATTGCCATTCGGTTCCATCGTTTTCGTAATCGTTAGCATCTATGGCTGTATTGGTTGGGTATATGTCATTTCTGTGAAGTTCCCTAGACAATACCATAGCCATGGCAGTTGGCCCACATCCGTAGCCTGAAAATGTTCCATTTGAAAATCTTCTGTTAGCCCATCTAGGGTCTTTCTGGGTAAAGTAAGGAGTTTTCCTATTAAGATATTGAGAAAATCCTGGCTTAAAAAGTCCCCTTGTTCCCATAACCGCTTGTCTAGTATCGATTTTTCCGATAAATGTCGCACGACCATGGCTATCTAGCTTGTATCTGTTAAAATTAATTACCTTGGTCGTATTGGTCATGGTCTCCTTGGTTAGTTCATCAAATATATAGGTTACTCCGCCAATTTTTTGTAGGCCTTCTGCAGGCTTTCCGTCTGAGAAGTAATACCTATCTCCAACCCAACCTTTGGCGAAATTTCCTGAGTGTTTGCTTGCTTCGCCATACTTATTGAAATAATACCATTGATTGCCAAACTTCTTGTATTGTCTATTGAAAATCTTACCATTTTCGTCAAAACCGTAGGTGATTCCGTCAATCGTCCTTAGACCCTTGGTGTAAGTTCCATCTTCATTGAAATATCCAAGCTTGCCCTTGGAATAGTCCCAGCCTATATAGTGGGCAATGCCGTTGGCCTCAGAATATATCCTATCAAAGCCCTTCTTGTTGATTTCACTGCGGGCCATGGCTCCAGTTTCCTTATCAAAGAAATACCTGTTAGTTCCCGTATCGTAAAGGCCTCTGGCAAGCTTGCCGTCATTTTGGAAGAAATAGCTCCTGCCTTCCAGGTCTATCCAACCTGGCTTTGATTTTTCTACTAGAGTAAGCTCTCCACTAGAATTTGCGGCAAACTTTCCCCCATCAGCTATGACTTCACTTTCCTTTACTAGGCCCTTGTCCTTATCGAAGTAATAGGACTTGCCGGAAAGTTCTCTTTTACCAGAAAGCTTCTTGCCTTCTTTGTCATAAAGATAGGTCGTCTTATCCTTATTGATTAATTTATAATCTCCGCTTACCTTGATTTTCTCATCAGCTGTTTGTTTGTTTTCCTTAAAAATCTCATCTATATCTGAAGTGTCGTAATAGACTATAGGAAGGCTACTTGTATCTCCTGTATTAGTCTTAGGGTCTTTCGATATCTCTTCGATTTCTTCTTCCTGCTCGTAAGATATCGGATCTTCTTCCTTGATTTCTTTCAATATCTTACGAATTTCTCCTTCATCAATGACTTTTTCTGAAGGAGTCTCTTTAACATCCTCACTAGGATTATCTTTTTCTATATTGGCTTCATCTTTGTCTCCACCAACATTATCAATAGATTCATTATAAAGACTTTCTTGATATAAATCTTCCTCTAGCTTCTTCCCTCCATCAGCAAATGAAGGACTTAAACTTGTAAAGCTAGATAAACATATCAACAAAGCAATTATCTTCTTATTATTCATCCTCTACTCCTTTATTTATAGATATTATATTATAAAAAATAATTTTACACAAATTAAAAGACCCCTAGGGGCCTTTTATTTATAGATAAAGGAAGTTTTTAGATGATAATCGTTCTTGTAGAGATTGGGGTTAATTTTAAATTTTTATACTTCCTTGTATCAAACTTTTTATTTAGCCATCTTGCTACTTTCGATAGCTTTTTCTATGTTCTTTTGTAATTTTGCTTGTTGGTCTGGGTTTGTTAGGGCACCTTCAACAGGATCTCCTATTACATTACCATTTTTGTCTACAACTATAGTTGTTGGATATACAAAGATGTTCTCAAGGAAGGTCTTCATATCTCCTTCATTTTCAACTCCTAGGGCTTGGTAAGTTGGCTTTTTATCTTTAACTATTCTTTCGTAAGCTTGTTTGGTTGAATCATCATAGTTTTTGTCTGTACACATAGAGATAAAGTTAACCTTATCTTGACCCTTAATCTTTGTAGCTAGGTCATTTAGTTCAGCCATTTCTTCAACACAAGCAGAACAGCCTGTAAACCAAAGATTGATTACTGTGGCATCATTTTTTCCTATGTCTTCTTTGCTAAATTCTTTGCCATCTTGGTCAGTTGCCTTGAAGTCAGGTAACATCTTAGCTCCAGCTTTTGATGCATCTACTGCCTCTGTTTTGTCATCTTTTTTAGCTTCTTGTTTTTTGTCATCTTCTTTGACTTCTTTAGCATCTTCTTTTTTAACTTCTTCTTGTTTAGTTTCTGGTTTTTCTTCGGCTTTTTTTTCTGTGTTTGCCTTTCCACAAGCTGTTAGTGTTAGTGCAGCAAGTATTGCTACAAGAATTTTATTTTTCATAGTCTCTCCTTTGCTTGAATGAGGAAGATATGGCCTTTGTTGGACATTGCTTCTTGCAATCACCGCATCTTATACATTCTAAGTGATGATCATTTTCCCTTATATCTACATCCATCCTACAGATCCTGGCACACTTGCCACAATTTATGCATTTACTCTTATCAACCTCCATCTGATAGAGGGAGTATTTGTTAAATAAGGAGTAAAAGGCACCAAGTGGACATATCCACTTGCAGAAGGGTCTGTAGAATACTATAGACAGGATAATTGTTATGATTAAAATAGTAAGTTTTAAGTTAAACAAGCTTCCTAAGCCTAATCTTAAAGATGGATTCTTGATTGCGAGTGGTATAGCTCCTTCTAGTATTCCTTGAGGGCATATATACTTACAGAATATGGGAGGAATTACCTCATACTTATTTTCTAGTATGAGAGTCATAGCAAGTACTAGTCCCAGAAGAATTACATACTTAATATATCGCAAGACCCTTAGTTTTTTTGTACTTAATTTTTTGGAGGGAATCTTTGCCAAGAGGTCTTGGAAGAATCCAAAAGGACAAAGAAATCCACATATAAGCCTTGCAAATATCACTCCAAAAAACATCATAGTTCCTACAACATAATAGGAAAACTTATATTTTTTGGCACCCATTACAGCTTGCATAGATCCTATGGGGCAAGATCCAGCTGCTGCCGGGCAAGAGTAACAATTAAGACCTGGCACACAAGCTCTTTTAGTAGGCCCTGTGTATATTCTGCCAGTAAAGAAGTTTTGGATATGGATATTAGTCATAAGGCTTGCAAGGGCCTGAATGACAGTGCGGTTTAATTTTTCTATCTTATCCAATTCCTATACACTCCAAACATAATTTTACAGCTTTTGATAAAACTGTATCCATCTCCCCTCTCCTAGCTCCATATATTATGAAGGCTAGGGAGATTAGCAAAAGTAACTTTCCAACATTTCTTCTTTTGTTTATCATATCCTTACCTCAATTATATCTTAGCATAAGAGTTGTTAAATTCATGTTAAATATTTTTAAAAGTTAATAAAAATATGCTACCTTTTGGTTTATTATCTTTAACCTCGATTTTACCGGATAGGCTTTCTGCTATCTCCTTAGAAAGGGATAGGCCTATACCGAAACCTTCCTTGTTTCTCGAATCGTCAACCTGATAGAATAAATCGAAAATTTCTTCCTTCTTCTCATCACTTATGCCTATACCCGTATCAGATACCTTAACAAGGACATCTTCACCAGCTTCACTTACTTCTATATCAACCCTGCCCGACTCCTCGTTGTACTTTATTGCATTTTCTATTATATTGAAAAGCAATCTTTGGACTAGACCGTCATCAGATGTTAGGTTTATATTAGAATAATTGTAGTTAAGGCTAATATTTTTCTTGCTAGCCCTATCTTCTAGATCAAATAGAATTTCATCAATCATATCATCCAAGCTGATATGGCTAATATTTAATTTATTTTTCCTACTCAAGAGCAAAACAGAATCTATCAATTTTTTTAGCCTCTTTAGATTACTATCCATGGTTTCAATAAATTCTATATGGCTAGCATCTTTATTTTTCTGTCTAAAGACATCTACTTGAGCTTGCATTATAGCTATGGGTGTTCTAAGTTCATGGGCTACATTTGATGCAAAATCCTTCTGCCTTTTGTAATCCTTATATATCCTATGAATAAGATCATCAAACTTTTCCGATAATTCCATGATTTCACTTGGCCCTTCTTCCATGGCAAAGCTTCCCTTAAAACTTTCCGGCTTTTCTATATCGACTTTTCCAATTTTTTCTTCCAATTTCTTTAGGGGCTTGAGGCTTTTATTTATAATATAGGCGAAAGTAAGAGAACCTATTAGCAAAACCCCTCCCATAACAAGACCTAGATAGAGCCTAAAGTCACTAGTTGATTTAAGTTGAGCGCTATCAACTAGAAGGACCATGGACTCGTTATTAGGGGGAAGATTTTGGGAAAATCTATCAAAAACCGCCTCCATAACCAATACTTGCTTCCTATTTATAAGATAATTAGAAGCACTTATCATCAATATGAAAATTATAACTACAGAAGCTATAAGTCTTATGACTATAGAATCGTAAGATTTATTAGTTTTCATAAATTTTATAACCCTTGCCAATAACATTTTCTATATAATTTTTGCCTGTTGCCTTTTTAATCTTCTTTCTTAGGGAAGACATATGAACCCTTACAGTATTTGAAAAATCATCAGCGTTGGAATCCCATACATGCTCCATTATCTCTTCTACAGTAACATATCTTTGCCTATTTAAGAAAAGATATTCTATAATCCCAGTCTCCTTGGCTGTGAGGGCTAGGATTCTTCCATCGTAGACAACTTCTCTTTTTACGGTATCAAAACTTAAATCATTTATCATAATTTCAGTTTCTTCCATAATTGACTTTCTTCTAAGGAGGGAACGCATCCTAGCATCAAGCTCCTTTAAGTCGAAAGGCTTAGTCATGTAATCATTAGCCCCGTAATCAAGCCCCCTTACCCTATCATCAATATCGCTTCTTGCTGTAAGCATGATAATGTTAACTTCCCTATTAAACTGCCTGATATCTCTTAGGACTTCAAAACCGTCTTTCTTAGGTAAATTTATATCAAGAATAATGATATCATAATTTTCTACATAAGCTAGATCAAGGGCTTCTTCGCCATCTGAAGCCGTATCTGTAACATAACCTAAAATATTAAGCCCTTCTTCTAAAAGCCTTAAAAGCTTCTTTTCATCTTCAACAATCAATACTTTCATTCAAACTCCTCCTCTTATCTAATAAATTATATCATAAGCAGGTTAAATTATTATAAAGATAGCTGCAAATAGGGGCTTATTTTTTTTAATTTTTGTTTTACAAATTAAGATTTGGGTATATAATTAATACGTAACAATTCATTGTTAACGAAAAAAAGGGAGTGATAAAAATGAAAACAAACAAATTAGCAGCAATATTACTAGTTGCATCATTCGCACTTGCAGGTTGTGGAAACAACGCTGAAAAAGACGCAAAACCAGCTGATACATCAGCAGAAACAAAAGTAGAAGAAAAAGCTGAAGACAACAAAGCTGAAGACAAAAAAGACGAAAAAGCTGAAGACAAAAAAGCTGAAGACAACAAAGCTGAAGACAAAAAAGACGAAAAGTCTGAAGACAAAAAAGCTGAAGACAACAAAGACGCAGCTCAAGAAAACAAAGACGCAACTCAAGAAAACAAAGACGGCAATAAATAGTCGTAATATACAAGGAGCTAGCTTAGGCTGGCTCTTTTTTTCTGCCTTAAAAATCTCTTATTTTCTAAAAACTTTCTTTTGGAAATATCTCCACATAAGCTTGTAAAATAGCGAAATCATATAAGTAATAAAGACTAGTAGATTTTATGGAGAAGTTTTTACTAGGATTAGATAACTTCTCACCCTTCCTTCTTCTTAATTAGCTAAGAAGCTCTCACTTTCCATATTTAGGATAAAGTAAAAGACCTCCCAAACTAGGGAGATCCTTTAAGTTAAACAGCTAATTTATAATACTTGATTTATTTCTTTTGTGAAGCAGCTTTCGCTTTTTCTTCTCTACGTTTTTTCATAGAGTCTTTAATTCCTTCAACTATAGCATCCATATCGCCTTCTTTTTGTGATTTAAGGCTTGATACAATGTCTAGTCCTTCTGGAAGCACATCCATTAGTCTCATTTCTTCGTCAAGGAATTTTTCCATTTTTTCTGCTGCTTGTGGTGCCCAAGTACCATTTCCGATAATTGATACAGCCCTATTTTGTATATTTAAAGCAGCCATATCATTTAGGAAGTCCTTCATCTTTGGATAGATACCTAGGTTATAGGTTACTGATGCAAGGACAAGGTTAGAATACTTGAAGGTATCTGCGATTAGGATTGATATATCTGTGCTTGAAACATCTCTTAGGGCGATGTTTGTAATGCCTGCTTCGCAAAGTTTGCTTGCGAGCGCTTGAGCAGCGTATTCTGTATTACCATACATTGACGCATAAGCGATTAGCACACCTTCTTCTTCTGGTTCATAGGTTGCCCAGTGTACATACTTATCGATTATATATCCGAAGTTATCTCTCCAAACAAGTCCGTGAAGTGGGCAGATATATTTAAGGTCTAGTCCGCCTGCTTTTGCTAGGGCACTTTGTACGAATGTTCCGTATTTACCAACTATGTTTGTATAGTATCTTCTTGCCTCGTCTAGGTAGTCTCTGTCCCAATTTACTTCATCTGCAAATAGTCTACCATTGTTTGCTATAAATGAACCGAAAGCGTCTGCTGAGAATAGAACCTTGTCATGTGAGTCATAGCTCATTAGAACTTCTGGCCAGTGTACCATTGGAGCTTCAACGAAAGTAAATTCGTGTTTACCAAAGCTAAAGGTATCTCCTTCTTTTACTTCGATGTATCTATCATCTACATGGTAGCCAAATTGTCTCATAAACATTACTCCCTTTTCAGAAGAAATGATTTTAAGATTTGGATATCTTTGTAGCATAAGTTCAATTGATGAACAATGGTCTGGTTCCATGTGATGGATTATCATATAGTCAAGATCACGACCGTTTAGCACACGGCTAACGTTAATCATATATTCTCTTGTTATAGCCCAGTCAACCGCATCGATTAGAACTGTTTTTTCGTCCATTAGTAGGTATGAGTTGTAAGAAACTCCTTCAGGAATTGGAAATATATTTTCAAATAAGGCTAATCTTCTATCATCCCCACCTACATAATATAAATCATCTGTTACTTTTCTAACTGTATACATTAAATCCTCCTACTACTTTCTATCTTCTGGGAATTCCATTTTGATGAATTCGTCTTTGGCTTCTCCAGAAACTGGGCTTACCCATTCATCTGGTAATTTGTCAAATGGTGTTCCTGGTTCGATACCTTGGCTAGGATCGCCTACTTCTGGGTCATATTCGTAACCAGATCCCAAATCCACGTAAATATCTTCTTTGGGTGCCATTTTTCTTGGTTTAGATCTTTTCATTTTTTTCATAGGTGGAGCTGGTTTCTTTTCTTCGCCATTATCAAGTTCTTTGATAAGTAGTGGAAGGATAACCATAGCATCTCCTACTATACCGTAGTCACAGTTATTAAAGATTGGAGCATTTGCACTATTATTGATTGCAACTATAGTTGAAGCATTCTTCATGCCCTTTAAGTGTTGGCCTGCACCTGATACTCCTACACCAATGTAGAGGTTGCCCTTAAATGTTTGACCACTCATACCTATATATCTATCAAGTGGGACATATTTAAGTGTTTCTGCTACTGGTCTTGATGATGAAATAGCTGCACCTGCTTGATGAGCAAGTTCTTCTATTAGTTTCATATTTTTCTTCTCACCTATACCACGACCTGCAACAACTACTCTTTGTGCATCTGGAATTGGAGTATTTGGATCAATTCCAACTGTAAAGTCATAGCCATCTTTCTTTAGGGCTTTTACTAAATTCTTTACAGCTTCTTTTGGATCACCTGTATAGATTTCTTTTTTACGAACACCTGCTATAGGACCTGCTTCTTTGGCACTTCCGCCTGATCTTTTCATCTTTGGAGGACGTCCAACAGTATTAGCACCAACTACAACTCTCATTATTTCGTTAGTACCTTCGTAGATTTGTGTAATCTTTGCATCTCTAAAGAATCTTTCAACATCAACACCCTTGATAAATCCAGAACCACCGTAGATTTGTATAGCTTCTGTAGTAATCTTCATAGCAAGGTCTGATGCGAATTGTTTAGCCATAGCAGCTTCAGCAGAATATCTTTCATGATTTTCTTTTAACTCTGCAGCTGTATATATCATAAGTCTTGCAGCATGAAGATTTGTAGCCATGTCAGCAAGTTTGAAGGTATTTGCTTGTAAGTGAGCAATTGGAAGACCGAATTGTTCACGTTCTTTACCATAAGCTAGAGCTGATTCATAAGCACCTTGACCAATACCTAGGGCTTGTGAAGCGATACCAATTCTACCACCATCAAGAGTTGCCATAGCAATCTTAAATCCTTGACCTTCTTTACCTAGTAGGTTTTCCTTTGGAACTTTAACATTATCAAAGTGAAGTTCAGCTGTAGAAGATGATCTGATACCTAACTTGTCATAATGATCTGAGAAAGTGAATCCTTCAAAACCTTTTTCTACGATAAATGCTGAAATACCATGAGTACCGATACCTGGTGTAGTAACTGCGAATACTACATATGTATCTGCCTTTGGAGCATTTGTTATAAATATTTTTTTACCATTTAGGATATAATAATCTCCGTCAAGTTCTGCTGTTGTTTCTGTACCACCAGCATCTGAACCAGCGTTTTCTTCAGTTAGTCCAAAGCCACCTAATTTTTCACCCTTAGCAAGTGGAGTTAGGTATTTTTTCTTTTGTTCTTCTGTACCAAAAGCAAAGATTGGCCATGAACCTAAAGATGTATGAGCTGAACAAATAACACCAACACCGCCATCTACTCTTGATAATTCTTCTACAACGATTGCATAAGAAATAACATCTAGACCTTGGCCGCCGTATTCTTTAGGATAAGGTATTCCCAAGAATCCCAATTCACCCATTTCTTTTACTATATCATCTGGAAACTCGTTTTTTTGATCTAGGTCAAAAGCGATTGGTTTTACTTTTTCTTCAGCGAAAGCTCTAACTTTTTTACGTAGGGCCTCATGTGCATCTGTTGTCTTAAAAAGCATAAAATCCTCCTTTTATAATTGTCATCTAATTAAATTGTAATATTAATAAGTAGATTTGTCAAATATATTTACCTGTCAAAATATTTATAAAAATTTTACTAATATATCTAAAATTTTCATGAAATAGCTTGCCTTTGTCAAGATGATCTACAATTTAACTAGCTTAGCAAAAAGCATAAATTAAAAAGCTTTTCCTATTTTACTTATAACCATTTTCAACTTTTCCTAATCGTTTTTGTTAGGTATTTTTCATAAGTCATAAAAATAGAGGTAGAATATCTAGGAGGTGAAAATTATGAAAAAAATTAGCAGAAAAATATTTTTATTACTTGCCCTATCCCTAATCCTTTCTTCCTGCAAGGCAGATAATAAGAATAGTGATTCGACTAAGGAAAAAAATATAGAAGTCGAAGAAAATGATACCCCAAAAAAGGAAACCGATAAGAAAAAAACTAAGGAAGCAGAAAATACCGATAAGTCTAAGGATACTTCTAATAAAACAAGTGAAAAAGCAAAAAGTGAAGAAAGTCCAACTGAAGATAAGAAAAATGAGAGCGAACAAGCTTCTAGCAAGCAGTCTTCTTCCTATAAGGACGGTATGTATCTAAGTATTCTTTCTTCAGATAAATCGGGCGAAGCTCAAGGAGAAATAGGCTATTGCAAATCATCCTACGCTGACTCAAACAAAAATATATTTACTATCGAGGGAAGCCTATCCTATAACAAGGACCCTAAAGCCCTTGAGGGTTACGAAATAATGGCTAATTCAACTTACGAATTTCCCTTTGATGAAAACACAGTATTTCAAGCAACAAGTGGCATGGCAAAGCCTGATATCATGACAATTGATGAGTTTAATAAATATCTAAAAGAATGTAAGGACTCAGGCTTAGGATTAGTTCTAGTAATAGAAAATGGACATCTTAAAAGCGTAAGTATTTCTTCATAAAATAATAAAGCAGAAAACAAGCTAAAAACTTCTTTTCTGCTTTTCTTTCCTTTATTTTTACTCTTCAATCTTTTCAAAGACTGAGTGAGCTGTTTGTTTTAATACTTCATTTAGGCTTTGGATGTTTTCTTTGCCTGTTGTTTCTAGCCATTTTTTTGCTTCTGCTTGGTCTTTGCCAAAGATTGCTACTGAGTCTTTCCATGTTGCTCTTCCGCATAGGACGCCGTTAAATTTGGAGTCTGCTTCTTTTGCAAGTTTTAGTGTTTCTTGGAAAAGTTCTGCTGTGATTCCTCCTGATAGGAAGATAAATGGCAAGTTTGTTGAGTCTGATTGGTCTTTGAAGTGTTTGATTGCTTCTTTTCTTGTATATACTGCTTCTTCTTTGCCAAGACCTTCTACAAAGTTCATATTGGTTGGTGTTTCAACTTTAAGGACGTCTACCTTATATCTTGGATTAGAGAATTCTTTCATGGCACTGTTTACCTTGTGTGGTCTAACTTTAGCGTATTCAGCACCTTTTTCTGAGTCCATATTTCTATCGTAGGTTATAATCTCCAAAAAGTGTGGAAGTCCTAGGCCTTCACATTCATAGCCAACTCTTTCTACCCAAGCTTTTTTGATGTCATTTGTTTTTTCTTCATCATCGCAATCATAGTAAAGTAGGGTTTTAATGGCATTGGCTCCCATTTCCTTGGCCCTAAGAACGCTCATAAAGTCGATTAGGCGAGGTAGTCTTCCTTCGTCGTATTCGTCGTAGCCTGTTTGTTCATAACTTAGGATAAGACCACGTCCTTCTGCCTTAGCAGCAATTCCTTTTTCTCCATAGATAGGATCTAGGAGGATTGATGATGCGAAAGGAGTAAGTTCTTTAGAAACTAGTTCTTTGTAAGCACCTATACCTTCGACATTGTTTAGGTCAGGGTTGGCTTTATCCATCATTTTTTCCATTGAGCCTCTTTGGTCTATTGCAAGGGCAGCTATAGCTCCGTCTTCATTTATTAATTTTTTGAGATTTTCTAATTTTTCTTGTGAAATTTTCATCTTAACTCCTCAACTTTTATTTCGTTAAAATATTTATCGAACTTCTCTATTTCTATGTGGGCAATTTCTTCTGTAAGGACATTTAGTATACCGCAAGTCATAGAGGTCTTTATTATATTTATATCATCATAATCCTTATCTATTGCAAAAAGGGCACCAGCAAGGGAGGAGTCTCCACTTCCTACTGGATTTATGGCTTTAACTTTAGGGACTTGGGCGTTGTAAATCTTATCTTTAATTTTAACCATAGCTCCGTCTTTGCCCATAGATACTATTATATATGGGATATCTTTAAAAGGTTCTTCTTTTAGTATATCTTTTAAGTCTTCTTTTTTTATTTTTTTAGCTAGTAGGTCGGCTATTTCTGTTTCGTTAGGTTTTATTAGGTCTGGTTTTATTTCTGCATTTACAAGGTCTTTTAGGCTTTGACCTGATGTGTCAACTGATACGAATTTACCGTGACTTTTGGCGTATTTAATGATTTGTTTATAAAAATCACTTGTTAATCCCTTAGGAAGGGAACCTGATATATTTATTATCCTTGAGCCTTGGCTTATTTCATCAAGGCTTGCTATGAATTTTTCTGCCTCTTCATTTTTTATTGTAGGTCCCGCTTCTAGAATTTCAGTTTGTTTTCCTTCGTGAAGGATGGCTATACAATTTCTTGTTTCTCCTTCGATTTTTATAAATCTAGATTCTTGGTCTCTTTTTTTTAAGCCTTCTTCTATAAATTCGCCGAGTTTTCCTCCAACAAAGCCTGAATGAACAGGCTCAGCCCCGAGTTCTTTTAGGACATAGCCAACGTGGATGCCCTTTCCTCCTGGTTCTTTGTTGATAGTTGATGTTCTTGTTACATCGTCTATATTAAATTTATCTAGTTGGTAAGATATGTCTACAGAAGGATTTGCTGTTATAGTTAGTATCATCCAAATACCCTTTCTCCATTAAGGAAAGTTGCAAGGAGGTCTAAGTCTTTGTTAAGAACTATGAAGTCTGCATCAAAGCCCACATGAAGCTTACCACACACATCATCAATTCCAACTGACTTGGCAGGTATAAGACTTGCCATTTGTATAGCCTCAAAGACATCTGCAATTTCCCATTCTACTACATTTTTGACTGCTTGTTTTAGTTTTAGGATTGATCCTGCAAGAGAGCCACCATCTTTTAGTCTTGCTGTTCCATCTTTTACTATTACAGGAAAGTCTCCTAACATATAGTCGCCTTCAGCCATGCCTCCTGCTGACATACAATCGGTAATTAGGGCTATCCTATCACGTCCCTTTACATCCATTAGGATTTCTGCTGCGGCTGGATTTACATGGTGGCCATCGCAAATCAATTCTCCATAAGAATCTGTATTCATAGCAGCTCCTAGCATACCAGGCTTTCTATGATGAAGACCACTCATGCCATTATAGACATGGACAAAGATATTTGCTCCTGCTTCTACTGCTTCTTTTGCTTGCTCATAACTTGCATCGGAATGGCCCAAGGCAACCCTCACTCCCATGGCGTTAGCTTCTTTTATAAATTCTATAGCCCCCTTTCTTTCTGGAGCTATGGCAATTTTATTTACTAGACCCTTAGATAAGTCTTTCCATCTTCTGAGTTTTTCGATAGAAGGATCGGACATATAGGAAGGATTTTGAGCTCCCTTGTATTTTTCTGTGAAAAATGGTCCTTCAAGAAAGATTCCTCTGACCTTTGCGCCTTCAACGTCTTTGTATTCTTTTCCTATTAGCTCACAAGCCTTATCTAGCTTTTCACTTGAATCGGTAAGGGTTGTAGGAAGAAAACTTGTTACTCCGCACTCTAAGATGCCCTTTGATATTTCATTAAGATAGCCTTCCTTGCAATCCATAATGTCCTTACCGCCATAACCATGGATATGAGTATCTACAAGACCTGGAGCGATTATTTCTCCTAGATATTCGTATTCTTCCGGCTCTTTTTTGGAAAATGATTTAATTTTTCCATTTTCCACTTCCATATAATAATCTTCTAAAACTTCATCTTCTAATAGAATATATTTTGCACAATAATACATTTAATCTCCTTACTTATCTAGGACTGTAGCTAGTTTCATAATAGAACTTATCCCCTCTGGCGTAGGAAATGGTGTATTCGACCAAATTTTCGTCAAAGTCGAAGCTCTTTCTAATTATCTTTAAGCTTGGGGCATCAGGGTTTTGCCCCAAGAAATTTGCTATTTTGTTATTTAACTTAGAAACAGAAAATCTTTCATTTACAGTAAAAATCGCAGCATTAGATTCATCAAAGATGTCATAAAGGGGCTTCTCGCTAATAAGCTCCCTGGAAATATTAGTAAATCTATCGTAAGGAATGTAAGTTGTTTCATACATCATAGGCTCATCATCTGCAAGCCTAAGTCTTACTAGTTCAATAATCAAATCTGCGTTATTAATTTGCATTTGCTTAGCCAAATCCTTGTTGGCCTTTTTGATCCTAAAGTCAAGTATCTCTGACTTTGGTACCATACCATTGGCAATGGTTCTTTGGGTAAAAGAATAATAGTTTGATAGGTTGTCGGTTAACTTGTGCTTACCAGTTACAAAACTACCCTTGCCTTGGATTTGGATTATTAGGCCAGAACTTACTAGCTGTCTTATGGCATTTCTAACTGTTGTCCTACTTACATCATAATCAATGCAAAGTTGCCTTTCAGAAGGAATCTTATCGCCCTTCTCCATTGTATAAATTTTGTCCGTAATATCTTTTACAAGCTCAGAATAAAGACTCATTTTCACCTACTTATTATATTTGTGTATAGTAACTCCCTTTACTACCCTGTTTACTGTATGGGACTTGGATGGATTATCTGGTGTATTGCCAACCCTTAGTGACGTAATTAGACTAATAAGTTGGGCAACAAGAGCAAAAAGGACAGAAAGATAGGCATCATCTAGACCATCTACCTCATAAACTAACTTTTCATAAGACACCTCTAGGTCCTTGCTTGAAACTGCTATGATCTTCTTTGCTATCTTATCAAGGCTAATCTCTTCTAATATATCCCTATCATAAGAATTTGTATAAGGATTTGATGAAAGGAAGGATACCACTAGACTACTTTCATCTATAAAGGACTTAGGACCATGCCTAAAGCCCATCGAAGACTCATACATACTAGAAACCTTGCCTGCTGTCAATTCTAGAACCTTTAGCCTTGCTTCATTAGTCAATTTATACAAAGGCCCACTGCCAAGATAAATTATCCTATCGAAATCAAAATTGACCATACTTTCAATATTTTCCTTATCAGCAAGGATTTCTCTTCCTGCACTAACAAGCTTTCCTACAAGCTCTTTCTTATTTTGATTTTTCCTATCGAATACTAAAAGACAAGTTAGAAGCATAGATGTAAAAGAACTTGTCATAGCAAAACCCTTGTCATTTGTACCAGTTGGTTCTATAAACACATAGGCCTTCTCATCATCATATAATTTTTCTGCAAGCTTTCCATCTTCCGCACAAGTTATAGCAAGGTTATAATGATCATCCACAAGATCATTCATAAGCTCTACAGCAGCTAGGGATTCTGGAGAATTGCCACTTCTTGCAAAAGAAACAAGGAGAGTCTTACAGTCTTTCTTAAAATGAAGGTAAGGGCAAGAAACAAGGTCAGTTGTAGCAACAGATTCAAAGTCAAAATCACCATAGGCTTTCAAATATTCCTTAGCGATATTTCCAACATATTCGCTAGTACCTGCACCTGTGAAAATTACCTTGCATCCATTGACCTTTCTCAAGAAATCATCAATTCTTTCCTTCTCTTCTTCATACTTATCATAAACAAGCTCCCAGATATCCGCTTGCTGAAAAATCTCCCTATAAGTATTTATAGCATCATTTTCTTTAATATAATCTTCTTCTAAAAACATTTTTACCTCCTACTGGTAACTACCACTATTATTATATAAGTTGCCTAATCTTTAGTCAACCAGCAGGGGCAAGGCTTTTAGTTTAATTAATTAATTTTGTATATTTTTCTATTTCTTTCTTTCCCTTAGGGCTAATTTTATCATCACTTATAACATCCGCATTTTCTATATTATAGAAAGCATAGAAATCCTCAACTCCAATTTTGGAAGAATCAGCTATAAGATAGGACTTATTAGAATTTTCCAAGATTTTAGCTTGGAGAAGGCCCTCATCCACACTATAAGTGTAAGCCAAACAATCACATATCCCATTTACTCCAATAAAGGCCCTGGAGAATCTAATTTTTTCCACAAGATCTAAGGCTAAGCTTCCAACAAAGGCCCCAGTAATCTCCCTAAACTCTCCTCCAATAAGAAATACCCTAAGACCTCTAATCATCTTGAGTTTTTGAAACAAATATAAGGAATTAGTATATATATTACAATTCTTGTTTGCCATGTAGGAGCTTACATACTCAATAGTAGTTCCTGCTCCCAAAAAAATATTCTCATCATCCTCAATCAAAGATGCGATAATCTTCGCTATATATTCCTTCCTATCCTTATTCTTTAAAATTTTCTCTTCATTAGAAAACTCTCGAGTCAAAGACTTATCCAAGCCCTTGGCCCCACCATGAACCCTTATAAGGAGCTTTTGATCTTCAAGCTCTTTAAGATCACGCCTTACAGTCATGTCCGTTACATCTAGAATATTAGCAAGATCAGAAACCTGTATCATCCCATCAGTTTCCAATTTATTTAGTATAATTTCGTGTCGTCTTTCCTTTAACATAGTTATTTCCTTTAGTAAAAATAGCGTCTCCATCACGCCACTTTAACTATACTCGAATTAACTACTTCAACTGCCTACTTTCAGATAATTCCTTCCACCAATAAGCTGATTTCTTGGGATATCTTTTCTTATATATCCGCCACTAATCTCTATAAAATAATAGACTATCCGGGAATTAATATATCCAATTGTCTATTATCGCAAGCCTAATTGAAGTAATTTAATAACCTTATATTTAATTAAAGAAAGTACCTAATCGTGGTATTCTCCCCTATCCCATTTTTCTATAAATTCATCAAAGAACTTATCATTATTAACTTGCTCTTTCTCATCATCCCTATATTTTTCTTCTATAGCCATAATTTTTTCTATAATTTTTTCATTCTCAGCTGTTTTCTTATACTCAGCATTTAGGAATGAATCTATTATTTCGAAAGCAAGGTCTCTACCAGCAATCATGCCACCAAAAGCTATTACATTTGCATTTAATTCTTCTTTAGCATAAATTGCAGTAGCACAATCTCTAACTAGGGCACAACGAGTGCCAAAAGCCTTATTAACTGATGTGGAAATTCCGACTCCTGTTCCGCAAAGTACGACCCCTAGATCACATTTCCCGCTTGCTACTAGCTCTCCCACCTTTTTACCAAAAATCGGATAGTGAGTTCTGGTATTATCATAGGTTCCTACATCTACTACATCATGACCGAGACTTTTGAGATGATCTGATACTTCCATTTTTAAACTAGTGACTATATGGTCACATCCTAATGCTATTCTCATCATATCCTCCTACAACATCTTGTTAAGCATATCAATTCTAATTTGGTGACGACCACCATCATAACCATGGCTTAGGAAATTTCTTAGGCAAGATTTTGCTAAATCTTCTCCAACAATTCCAGATCCCATAACCAAAATCCTTGCACCATTGTGTCTTTTTGTCATAAGAGCACTCCTCTCATCAGACACTTCTGCAGCAACCATTCCCTTATGCTTAGAACAAGCCATATAGCTTCCTGCCCCATATCTATCGAGAACAACTCCAACGCTAGCATCATCCGAACCTGTTGTTAAGATTCCATCAACATCTAAAAGCTTCTCACAAACACCATTAGAACTATCAACTAAATCAAATCCTTCCTCTGTTAAATCTTCGTAGTCAACAGATAAATCCTCAAGCTCACAAATTAAAGCATCCTTTAACTTTAAAGCATCCATATCTGAAGAAATATAAACCTTCATAAATACCACCTTTCTTTAATTAATTTATACCCGACTAGGTAAAAACTTATAACAACTGATAAACTATGGATAAAACACCATAATCAAGATTATCTACAAAACAAATACTTTTGACCCAACAAAAATAATAAAACCCTATTAATACAATAAAAAAGACTTCTCTTTATACACTTAAAGAGACCTTAATTGTTAGGGACTTATATAAAAAGTAAAATCGTGGTCAAAATAGAATAGAAATCCGCCTTTCAAAACTTATGTTTCTTTTTGTTTTTTGTTTTTTTCTTTTGTTTGATACCTATATAATACAAGGCTTGAAATCTTATGTCAAACATTTTATACAAAATAGTAGAATAGAATTATTAAAATAAAGATATAGCAAGCCCTATAAATTGACCTTAATTTCAGCATAAATAGATCTAACCATAGGAAGCTTTAATTATACATTTATAGAAAATACCTGTTGAGCGTAAAAAGCGAAACAAGCTTTGTAAAAGCATTTTCGAACACAAAAAAAGCCCTCCAAGAGCAAGAGAGCTTATTTGCAGAAGACGAGTGTTCCTTCCATTTTATGATTTTGGCTGGAATGACAGGATTCGAACCTGTGATCTCCAGAGTCAGAATCTGGTGCCTTACCGGCTTGGCTACATTCCAAAAATTTCTATTACCCTTATAAATTACCTCTTTCAATGATTTTTTCAATATCCAATCCAAAAAATGAAGGCTTATTTTTCCCTTCCTGTAAGACAAAGATTCATCTCATATCCCGCCCTAATTGCAGTGTTAATTGACCTGGTATGAGAAAATTGTGTCGTTGTTATAGGGCTGACATTTGGATTTTCTTGCCTTATTATTAAAGATAAACTCCTTAAAATAGAAGTAGCAAGGCCAACGTATTTAGATTCATCAGAAAATTTCTCCAAACCAATATCCCAAAGATATTTCCCAGAAATAGAGCTTCCAGCAAGGGCAATTAATTTTTTGCCATCATAATAACTGAGGCCTAATCTATCATCCTCATCAAAGCTAAAGGCCATTTTAGTCTTTCCTTTAAACTTTTCTATATCTTCTTTCTCAATCCTTGTAAATGCAAAGTCTCTTACTAGAACATTCCTATCAGTAAAGCTCATCAATGGAAAAAAATTATCAATTTCAATGCCAAATTCTCCCAAAATTCTATATAAAGATCTGATATTATCTGCCTCAGCAAACCAGGCTCCTGGATAAGCTTTGAAACTTTGTCTAAGTTTATCTATTAAATCAGAATTTTCCGATCTCATAAATATCCTTCCTCCTGTACATATCGCAGAGAATAATTTCTTATCATTAAACATAAAGGAATCATCAGCCTTATTTACCTTAAAAATATTCCCTTTAGCTTCGAATTCTTCATAAGTAATTGAATAATCATTCATTATTTGTTTCTTAAAATTAACATCCATATCTTTATCCATATAAAATTTTCTATATCATTATATCGTAATTCCCGAAAATTTCTTTTTTATAATGACCAAGTCTTGTTTGTTTGGCTATTTCCACTGAAGCCCGTTTGCAGAGAAACTCTTTCGCTGCTTACCTAGCTTTGTTTCAGGGTTAAAATGCCATTTAGGCTTTTTAACAGTCTCCCGGGAGCTTGGTACTAAATCGAGCGGACGGCTACTTCCGAGTACCATCGGCGTTGTTAGGCTTTCACCTTCGATGAACCACTCTGTGGAGGATCCTCCTTGAGCCAGATGGGCTTGTTTTCTGTGTTCGGTATACATAAACATGCTTTAACTAGCATGTTTATGCCGAAAACTAAGCACGATAGTGCGGAAGAGTTTGCGAAGCAAACGGGTTTTCGTGACAGGTGTTAGTTATTTCTATAGATTCTAATTTACGTACAAAAAAGACTCAGTCGAATGACCAAGTCTTGTTTGTTTGGCGATTTCCTAGTCTCCCGGGAGGTTGCCCTCCGAGTACCATCGGCGTTATAAGGCTTAACTTCTGTGTTCGGTATGGGAACAGGTGTATCCCTTATGCCATCATCACCATATTGTTGAACCAATTTAAATAGCGGCCGAGTTAAACTTCTCCGTTCTAAGTGATTGTTATCCTTAGGATTGGTCCGTAAGTTCCTAG